>DAOUDQ010000379.1:0-11245 GCA_034431045.1 Dehalococcoidia bacterium
TGGCCAAGACCCTATCGCGGGAGGTGGCCAAGGATGGCATCACTGTGAACAATGTCTGCCCGGGCAACATCGCCACCCAGCGGCTCCTCTCCCTGTTCGAGGCACGCGCCCAAAGGGAGAGCCGCCCCTTCCAGGAGATAATCGAGGAGGAGGAGAGCAGGATGCCCACCGGCTTCCTGGGCGAGCCCGCGGATGTCGCTTCCCTTGTCCTCTTCCTCGCCTCGGAGAAGGCTCGCTACATCAGCGGCACCACCATCCAGGTGGATGGCAGCAGCACCACCGCCGTCTTCTAGAGGCCAGCCCTCTAGGGCCTACTGCCCCAAACGGGATGCGACCGGTCGAGCCAGGCATTGGTCATCAGGAAGGAGTTCCCAAAGAAGGGCGTGGGCCGGAAGTTGCGGTAGTAGGGCCAGGCCACCCATAGCCAGATAGCGGCGACAAAGTCCAGGCGAGTCAGAACGTTTTCCAGCACGTAGTTCTGGAGCTCATAGCCCAGCCGCTGCCGCTCCGCAGGGTCGAACTCCTCCCTTTGAGCCTCCAGCATCCCGTCCAGGGTGGGGTCCGACAGGCCGGACTCATTCTTGGGCCCATCCGTGTGGAAGTAAGGATAGAGCCAGTCGTCCAGGTCGATCCAGCCGTTGTCATAGGCGAAGCCAAAGGGAACAGTGGCTGCCCCCGCCGACATCTGGGGGTAGGTCCATATGTCGTAGTCGACGTTGGCCCCCAGAACCTGCTCCAGCTGTCGCTCATACTGGGGAGCGAACTGAGGGATGTAAGGCGGCTGGTCTGCGAAGATAACCTTCAGATCGGGGCTTCCCACCGCTTCGTAGAGCCGACGGGCCTCCTGCTCGTCCTGCTGCCGCTCCTCCCTGCTCAGCCGATAGCCGGGCTTCTTCAGCAGCTCCTCCTGCGGCAGGGCCCACTGCTTGAGAACCCACCCCACCGGCCCCTGCACCTTGCCGTAGCCCTGCCAGAAAGCATCCAGCATCTGCTGACGGTCGGTGGCCAGGTGGATGGCCCGCCGCAGCCTGATGTCGTTGTAGGGCGGCTGGTCTATACTGAAGGAAGCCTTGACCCAGGCCGCAAATCCCATATCGACGCTGATCAGATTGGGCTCGCCCTTGCGGAGATTGATCACCCACTGAGGATTGTTCACCTGAAAGGCCACGTCCAGCTTCTTGGTACGAAAGGCAGCCTCAACAGAGGCATCGTCGAAGAGGAAATGGGACTTGTAGCCGTCGATGTAGGGCCTGTCCAGCTCCGGCTCGTCCCAGCCGAACCAGTCGGGGTTCCTCACAAAGGACGACTCCACCAGCGGCTTCAGCTCGCCCCACATGAAGGGGCCGGTGCCCAGCATCGCCTCCGGCCGGTTCATCTGGTCGCTGTCGTCCACCACCTCTTTGGCCACGATGAAGGCGTTGCTATCAGCCAGGAAGTGGATGAAGGGAGCCGTGGGCCGCTTGGTGCGGATCTTGAGAGTGAGCGGGTCTATTACCTCCATGCTATCGATGGTCTGATACTGATGAGCACGGCGGAACAGGGCCCGATGGGGGCTCTCCTCGTTCACCTGCCGCTCGAAGCTATACTTCACATCCTCCGCCGTGAGCTGGCGGCCGCCCACCGCCTTCTCTTCCGCGCTGGCCGAACCACCCAGGACGGCGCTGGGCTGGTGAAAGCGCACCCCTGGCCTTATGCGGATGATGTAGGTGAGCGCGTCCGGCGTCTCCGGCATCGCCTCAGCCAGGTCCGGAACGATCACCCCCTGTTCGATGTCCTCGTACCTTAGAACCTTACTGAAAACCGCAGAATGAGAGCTGTACACGGGCCCGAACTCGGTGTGGTGGGGATCCAGCGTGTCGGACACGAAGGCCTCGAAGCCCGGCAAGTGAAGGGTGCCGCCGCGATAGGCCGCTGGCTCGTACGCGGAGGGAGTGGCAGTCGCGGAAACTGGCGTCGCAGCAGGGGAAACGGTTGGAGTGGCCAGGGCCGTTGGCGTGGCTTCCTTTTCCTCCTCTGCGCAGCCCACCACAGCGGCTGCCGCAAGGCCAGCGCCGCCCAGGGCAGCCGCTCGCAGTATCCGCCGTCGTGACAGCCGTCGACGCCAAAAGCGCCGCCAATAATTTGACTCAGCCATAGTCATACCTCCTTTGCCTTATCCAAAAGCCCTCCTAGGTAAGGCGAATGCGGGGGTCGAGGATATCGCGCAGGGCATCCCCCGCCAGGTTGAAGCCCATCACCGTCAGGGTTATCGCTGCGCCGCCGACCAGCATAGTCGAGGGCTGACTAGTCATGTACCGCCGCCCTTCGTCCAGCATCATGCCCCAGGATGGCGGCTCGATAGGCGCCAGACCCAGGAACGCCAGAGCGGCCTCCGCCAGGATAACGCTGGCAATGCCGATGGAGAAGATGACAATTATCGGCGCCGCCACGTTGGGCAGGATGTGCACCGCCATCAGCCGGAAGGGAGAGCAGCCGATGGCCCTGGCTGCCTCCACATGCGGATCCTCGCGGGCCGAGAGGACGGCGCTGCGCACGATGCGCTGCGCGCCGGTGATGACCACAAAGCCCAAGCCCATGGTCAGGGTAATCAGATTGCGCTCGGTCAGGCTCACCAGCAGCAGCAGGATGAGCATGGCCGGAAAGGCCTGGATGGAGTCCATGAACCGCTGAACCAACATGTCGAACCAGCCGCGGAAGTAGGCGGAGACGATACCTATGGTTGTGCCGAAGATGATGGCGAAGAGCAGAGCGCCCAGCCCCACTCCCAGCGAGCGTCGAGCACCCCAGATCACTCGCGCGTAGTTATCGCGGCCAAACTGGTCAGTGCCGAACCAGTGCTTCCAGCTAGGGCCCGAGCGGCTGTCCAACCTCTCCTCCGGCTCCACTGAGCCGGGCAGGTAGTTGGCATTGGCAACCCGAAATGCCTCCTCGGCATCATAACGGCAGAGCCAGGGCGCACCTGCCGCGGCCGCTGCCATCAGCAAGACGACCGCCAGCCCGAAAGCACCCAGAGGCTTGCGCCGCACGAAGCGCCCGACGAGGGAAAGCCAGCCCAACCTTCGCGGCGGAACAAACTCTTCCGCCGCGGCCAGGACCTCCACCTCGGCCCGTTCTTGTCCCGCCAGCACGGGACGCCTCCTTCCAGCAGCCCGCTAACCGTAGCGAATCCGGGGGTCCAGCCAGGCGTAGGCCATGTCCACCAGCAGGTTGACAAACACCAGACCTGCGGCCACTACAAGCACTACTCCCTGGACCACCGGATAGTCGTACTGCTGAATGGCATTGACAACGTAGAAGCCAATGCCCGGCAGCTGAAAGAGGGTCTCCAGGACGACGTTGCCGCTGGCGACGGTGGCGAGGAGGAGGGAGATAACGGTAAGAACAGGAATGAGAGCATTCTTGAGGGCGTGCCTTAGAATTACCACTCGCTCCCGCAGACCCTTTGACCAAGCGGTACGTACGTAGTCCTGACGGAGCACCTCCAACAACTGCGACCGCAAAAACCGCATGATGATAGCACCAATGGCCAGACCCCCCGCCAGGGCCGGCAGAAACATGGCCTGCATGTTCATAAGAGGATCCTCAAAAAAGCCTTTGTAGTTGGTAATGGGCGGGCTCCAGTGAGCCCAGCGGGCCAAAGAGTAAAGGAGCAACACGCCCACAAAGAAGGACGGTACGGCCAGCCAGAAGATGGCGAACAAGCGAAGAATGTAGTCCAGCCAGGTGTCCTGGCGAACAGCCGAGATAATGCCTATGGGCACAGCTACTGTTATTGCTACCATGACCTGGAGGATTGCCAGCTCGATGGTGGGACCCAACCGGTCCTTCAGCTCCAGCATGACCGGTTGCTTGCTGACGAAGGAGTTGCCCAGATCGCCCTGGAAGAGGCCGCTCACGAACCCCCAGTACTGCTTGAGTATGGGCTTATCCAGGCCCAGGTCGTGACGGACGATGTCTGTCGCCTCTTCCAACGAATGGCCCGGGATCTGACCCCCCGCCTGCCTCAGGGCGAAATCCCCCGGCGTCACCCGCAGGGCAAGGAAGACCATGGTAATGACCATGAAGATCACCAGGACGTTAAGAAGAGCGCGACGGACGATGTACTGCTGCACGGCTGGCCCTGCTCCCTAGCGGCCGCGAATAACTGCTGGCAACATGTTATCAATGGAGTGAAGGTATCATCCGCTTTTCCCTCAGTCAAGGGGCAGCCCCTAAGCGAGCAAAGGCCAGCAGCAGGCGATTGCTCGCATCTGCCTTGACAGGTTTTCGTTATTGCTATAATATGTGATTGAAGTCACGATCGCCCGCGCCGAATCCCTTAAGGGAACGGGGGACCAAATTCTGGGGTGAATCTCTCGCTGAGGCGAGAGTAGGGTTAGCCTTTCAACCCGAATCCGTCAACTAACCTCGGAGGCGCACGAAAGGCCTTGCCGGCGATTACTGGCAAAAGGCCTTTTTTATTCCGCCCGAGGCCCTGCTCGGCCAGGCAGGAACAAGCCTCTAGGCGATGCGGTCAAGGGAAGGGGGTTGAAAGGAGCGATGCAGGCAGCGCCGCCCAGAGTTTGTCCCCGTTGTCGTGGCTCCATGATCATGGAAGAGGACTGGTACGGTTCGTACAGTTCTTGCCTTTCCTGCGGCTACGTCCATGAGTTCGGTGCCATGGCTGCCGAAGAGCTTCAGGCCGAGGAAGGGGCACCGCACCGCCAGCGTCGGCGGCAGCCATCTCACGGCAAGCTGAGACTGTAGAACCAAGCCTGCCTATCGGCAAGAGCGCCGCAGTGACAAGGAGGGCGGCCAGGCTGTGGCTGCCCTCCTTCTTGCCCCGCCCGAAGTCCTCTCCAGCAGGAGAAATCAGGCCCCGAGGGCTTGCTTCAGCCAGGACCGGAGAATACACTTAGCATAAGGCGAAGTATCTCCAGCGAGGTATGCGGCGACGGCTGTCCAGGATCGTGACCAGAAGGAGCGCATCCTTTCCCTGGCTGAGGATGTCTTCAAGGCGGATCGCAACCAGCTGCCGGGCGACTGGCACCGCCTCGACCTGACCATGCCTCAACTCAAGGTACTCCTCTCCCTCTCTGTGGATGGGCCCCTTCCCTGCAGCAGCCTGGCCGAGGCTGTGGGCGTTTCCCTGCCCACCATGAACGGTGTGCTTGAGCGGCTGAAGGAGCGAGGCCTCATCGTCCGCCGCCCTGACCGCCAGGACCGCCGCCGCATCCTCAACGGCCTGACCGCCCGCGGCCACCGGCTCATCGATGGGCTGTGGACCTCGGGCCAGGACTGGCTGTCCGAGCTCCTCGACCGCATGGACAGCGCTGACCTGGAGACCATCGAGCAGGCCCTGACCATCGTCGCTGGGGCCCTCAGCCGCCAGGAGCAGTACGCGTGGACTGGATAACCAGCATTACCCGCCAGGCCCTGGGCAGGCCGGCTGTTGTCTTCCTGGTCACCGTTCTGGTGATCGTGGCAGGCGTCTTCGCCGCATTCCGCCTCAAGACTGAGCTCTTCCCTGACATCGACCTGCCGGTGGTCACGGTGGCCACCAGCTACCCCGGCGCCAGCCCCGATGCCGTCCTTGACGACGTGACCATACCCGTGGAGAACGCCGTGGCCGGCGTTAGCGAACTCAAAGAGCTGCACTCCATCTCCACCGAGAATCTGTCCATAGTCACCGCCGAGTTCGACTACGGCACCAACATGGAAAAGATGGAGCAAGAGATCGAGGCCAGCGTCAACAACCTCGTCTTGCCCAGCGGCGCCAGCCGGCCGACAGTTGACCGCATCGACCTCGCTGACTTCCCCATCATCTTCTTCAGCCTCAAGGGCGAGCGGGATGTTTCGGAGCTGGAGACCATCGCCCGCAGGGATGTGCTGCCCGCCGTGGAGCAAGTAGACGGCGTGGCCCGGGTCACCATCGAGGGTGCAGCCGCCCAGCAGGTCTGGGTCACCCTAGACCCTCAAAGGCTCGCCCAGTACGGGCTGACCGCCCAGCAGGTAGTGAAGGCCCTCGAGGAAAACAACGTCTCCCGCCCCAGCGGCATCATCTTCGACAGCGAGGGGCGGGTGCTGCTGGTGCGCACCACCTCTCGCTACACATCCCTGGAGGACATCAGCAACCTGGCCGTGGCCAGCTCTGAGGCTGCATCGCCCATCCTGCTAGGGGACATCGGCCAGGTGCAGATGGCCACTGACCCCTTCGCCAGCATCAGCCGCACCAACGGCCTTCCCAGCCTGGCCATCTCGGTAGTAAAAGAGGCTGATGCCAACACCGTGGAGGTCTCCAACAACGTTCAGGATAGAGTCAAGCAGATCAACGACCGCCTGCCCGCCGAGGTAGAGATCGTCACCCTCTTCGACCAGTCAGACTTCATCGAGGAGTCCATCAATGCCCTGCTGCGTGAGGGAGCCCTGGGCTTCCTCTTCGCCGTCATCGTCATCTACCTCTTCCTCACCGGCGTGCGCACCACCCTGGTGACCGCTGTCTCCATTCCCCTGAGCATCATCATAGCCCTCATCATTCTGGCCTGGCAGGGCATGACCCTCAACATAATCACCATGGCCGGCCTGACGGTGGCCATCGGCCGCGTGGTGGACGATAGCATTGTCGTCCTGGAGAACATCTACCGCCACACCCGCCAGGGCGAGAAGTTATCGGACGCTGCCTACACCGCCACCCGTGAGGTGGGTACGGCCGTCTTCGCCTCCACCCTTACCACGGTGGCCGTCTTCCTGCCGCTGGCCCTGGCGGGGGGGCTGGTAGGTGAGGTCTTCTTCTCCTTCGCCCTCACCGTCACCATCGCCCTGCTCGCTTCCCTGCTGGTGGCCCTGACTGTGGTACCTCTCCTGGCCCGCTACCTTCTGCAGGTGGCACCCGCAGAAGGCGCCCGCCCGCGCTGGCTTGGACGGCTGTTTCCCTTCGGCCCCAGGCAGCCCCGCCCATCGCCTGACGTGGCCGAGGAGGAAGAGACCTGGCTGCAGCGCATCTACACCCCCGTCCTCCGCTGGGCCCTGGGGCACCGCCTGGCCACCCTGACTGGCGGCGCCATCCTGTTCATCGGCAGCTTTGCCCTTCTCCCCTTCATCGGCATAAGCTTCCTGCCAAGCGGAGGGCCTAATGTCGTCCATGCTACCGTCGAGCTTCCTCCCGGCACCAGCCTGACCACCAGCGATGCCAAGGCCAACGAGATCGAGGAGCTTCTGAGCCAGACGGAGGGGCTGGACACCTATGACCTGGTCATAGGCCAACCCGACCCTAGCGGGAGCTTCAGCCAACTGGCCTTCGGACGCGTTCCTACCAGCGGCACCATCGACATGTGGCTCAGCTACGCCGATGGGGTGGACATCGATGAAGCGGCAGACTGGCTGCGGGACGAGCTGAACGCCCTGCCCGGCGAGAAAGAGGTGAGCGTGCGGCGGGTTTCGGGGCTCGCCGAGACCGACCAGGTGGACATCACCATCACCGCCGACAGCCTGGAGGACGCGCAGGCCGCCAATGATCAGCTCCTCTCGAACCTGGAGGGCGTCAAAGACCTGACCAATGTCAGCAGCGACCTGGTGTCTGCCCGGCCCGAAATAGAGTTACAGGTAGACTCTCAGAAGGCTTCGGCCTACGGCCTCAGCGCCCAGGACGTGTCACAGCGGGTGAGGGATGCCCTCTTCGGCCAGAAGGCCACTCAGGCGCAGCTGGACGGTCATACGACCGATGTCTACGTGCGGGTGGCCTACGACAGCAGCGGCACCGACGGAGAGGCACTGGCCCTGCCCCTAGCCCCCGGCGGCACGCCTACCCTGGGCGACGTGGCCACGGTGACGGTGACCGACAGGCCGGTGCAGGTGAGCCGCGTCGACCAGCGGCGAGCCGCCACCATCTACGGCATCATCTCCAGCGACGACCTGCGTGCCGTCTCCAGCGAGGTGGACGATGCCATTGATCAAGTGGAAAAACCTCCCGGCGTGGAGATCGAAAAGGGCGGCATTTTTGAGGAGCAGGAGGAGGCTTTCGGTTCCCTGTACATTGTCCTCGCCTTTGCCGTGCTCGTTGTCTACATCGTCATGGTTGTCAGCCTGGGCTCGGTGCTGAACCCCTTGATCATCATGGCCAGCCTGCCCTTCGCCACTATCGGCTCCTTCTTCGCCCTGTTCATCACCCAGCGCGAGATCGGCCTGCCGGCCATGATCGGCTTCCTGATGCTCATTGGCATTGTGGTGACCAATGCCATCGTCCTCATCACCTTCGTAGAGCAACAGCGAGCGCGCGGCCTTCCCACCCGTGACGCCCTCATCCACAGCGGCCGCGCCCGCGCCCGCCCCATCCTGATGACCGCCGTGGCCACCATCTTCGCCCTCATCCCCCTGTCCCTGGGCCTCAATGAGGGCGTCCTCATCGCCGCCGAGCTGGGCACGGTCGTCATCGGTGGGCTGTTCACCTCCACCATCCTCACCCTGCTGGTGATCCCGGTGGTCTACAGCCTGGTGGACGACTGGCGAAGCCGCTTGCGGGGGCAGCCAGCGGAAGGCTAGAGGGCCGCCACCGGATTTCTTAGAGCAAGGGGATCCCGAGCCCCCCACCACGCCATCAGCGGCAGCGATTCCGCTGCCTCGCCCTTGGCCCTTCACGTATTTCACAGAAGTTGCGCACTTTTTTCGCGTCGCGGCAGCGCCATTCATGATACCTGATAACCGAATACTTCGTTGTTAGGCAATAGAAGTCTCGGTAGCGCCGTGCTGTTCGAGCCCCAGCAACCTTGACAGTGGAAGGAGGGTGATGAGCGAATGCAGATGAAGACTCGCGCGCCCACCCAGGAAGACCGCGCTCAGCCGCGGAGAACCGAGACAACCGTCATCTTCGTGGGCCACGCTCGCTTGCCCCAGAGCCTAGCACCGCGCGACTCCTCCTCCGTAGTCTCGGTAGAGCTGGAGGCGGAAATAGCTGGCGGGACCATCCTAGGCACCTCTGTCAAAGGCGTTCTACCCCTGGGGACCAGACTTCTCGACGAGGTGCTGGCCGGTCGAAGGATAGACGATGGGCCTCAGGAAGCGGTAGAAGAGATTAGGCAGCGCTACGTCTGTCCTTCCCAGAAGGCCCTGTGCACGGCTGTGGCCAACGCTTACGAGGCATATTATCGTTACCGCCAACAAGGGCTTCCTTCCTCCTAGGTTTTTCCCCCTTCAACCAAATTCTCACCGATAGTCTATCGACAGGCCCTTGCCCTCTGAGGGGGAAAGGGCTATGCTATTGATGAAGGTTGTCTCCAGCGAGGTTGGGGCCGGCATGGAGTACTTGGGTGCGCAGCATGAGGTTAGGGATGACTTAGCCGCCTTGTTGGAGGGGACTGAGGATCGCTACTCCAGCTTACAGCTCTATTTCTTGCGGCGGCTGAATCGCTTGCTGCACGTGCGTCAGCAACAGAGGGCCCAGCTCAAGCCCAAGGGTCTGCGCCTGCTCGATCGGGCCATCTTCGCCACCTACCGCGACTGTGCGGCGTCAGGCGTCTCGGCCGAGGCCCAAAAAGTGGTGCAGTCCGTGGGCAGCCCCACCGCGGCGGGCAGCAGCGAGAACTAGCGAGAAACCCTGGCCGAAGCTCCACAGCACCCCGGCGGCCGGGGTGTTTTTGTTGCTGTCTCTACGTGATTGCGCAGCACGCCGATGCCGTCGATGTCGACCTCCACCACATCACCCCTCTTCAACGGCGAGGTTATCCCCGGCGTGCCAGTGAAAAGGAGGTCGCCTGGCTCCAGGGTCATCGCCCGGCTGGCGAAGCTCACCAGGCGGGCTACGTCGTGGATCAGGAGAGAGCTATTGGTGCGCTGGACGACCTCTCCATTAACACGGGTTTGTAGCTCCAGGTTGGTGGGATCGAGGTTGGTGGCAATCCAGGGCCCGAGGGGAGCGAAGGTATCGCAGCCCTTCGCCCGCCACCACTGGAGGTCGTCTTGCTGCCAATCGCGAGCACTGACATCGTTGCCGCAGGTGTAGCCCAGCACATAGTCCAAGACCTCCTCAGGCTTCAGGTCTCTGGCCCGGCGGCCGATGACCGCCACCAGCTCGCCTTCGTAGTCGACCCGCCCGGCAGTGGGGGGCAAAACGATCGCCTCCTCAGGCCCGATAACTGCCGAGGGCGGCTTGATGAACAGCTCGGGGTTGGCTGGCGCTGAACTCTGGTCGAACTGGTCCAGATGGCTACGGTAGTTGAGGGCCACGGCCAGGATCTTGGACGGCCTCACCGGGGCCAACAACCTCACCCCCGATAGGGGTACGGTCTCCTTGCCCGACCGCCAGCGGCCGAAGGGGCTGCCGACTATGGGCCTGAGCATCTCGCCCTCCACCAGCGCGTACCCCTGGCAACGGCCGTGGCGAAATCGAGCAAATCGCAATGAAGACGACCTCGTATACGGGATTGTACTAGGGGCCAGCGGGGATTGACAAGTCGCCTTCTTGCCAGTATACTTGTTCGACAGAACAGAAGTTCGATGACATAAAGGAGGAGCGTATGGCCAGAGACCTCTCGCCCAAACAGCAGAGCATCCTCCGCTTCATTCGCCAGTTCATTGAGGAGCGCGACTATCCGCCCAGCATTCGTGAGATCCAGGAAGCCTGCCGTATCAGCTCCACCTCGGTGGTGGACTACAACCTCAAGAAGCTAGAGGGCGACGGCTACATCCGCCGCGACCGCGAGGTATCGCGGGCCATCGAGCTCTTAGAGCGCGGCGGCCGCCGGCCGCGCACGCTGGCCGTGCCCATCATCGGCCAGATCGCCGCCGGCCAGCCCATACCGGTTCCCACGGCTGACACCTGGAGCAACCTGGACTACTCCGAATCGATCGACGTCACCCGCGACATGGTCGGCGCCCGCCGCAATGTCTATGGTCTGCGGGTGAAGGGCAGCTCCATGATCGACGCCCTGGTGAACGACGGCGATATCGTCCTCATGGAGGCCGCCAACACCGCCGACAACGGCGATATGGTGGCTGCGTGGCTCAAACGGGAGCAGGAGGCCACCCTCAAGCGCTTCTACCACGAGGGCGACCGCATCCGCCTCCAGCCAGCCAACGAGGCCATGGCCCCCATCTACACCGACCCCGCCAACGGGGAGGTGCAGGGGAAGGTCCTGCTAACCATCGGGCGCCCGCAGTAGAAGCCTCCTGGACCCTTGTCACCTCGTCCACCAAGAAGCACCAGACTGGGGGAAGCAGCGTCCAGCAGTCGCACTCATATCCTGGCCAGGTCGTGCACCAGCAGCTCCAGGGC
>DAOUDQ010000380.1:0-1746 GCA_034431045.1 Dehalococcoidia bacterium
GTGGGTTTGTGGCCACTGGCCGGCAGCCCGGCAGAGGCTCTCTGCTAGTGCCGTCTTCTCAGCACGCGTCGCGGAAACACCGGTCATACGCTTCAGGTGCAGGGCGCACCAGGTGCAGGCCGCGATGGCCCTGGCGACGACTGCATGACGTTCACGGTGGTAGGCCATGAGGTCCAGAGGCCAGATCAGATCGCCCTCCTCTGGCAGGTAGCACGCTAGCCAGTCCTCCCCCTCCTCTGCCACCGCCTGCCGGCACGCACCCAGCCAGACCTGCCCTCTGCCGACCAACCGGTCGTAGAGCTGGCGCTTGTCCTCAGGGGAGCCCTCTTTCGCGGCCTCGATCTCAGTGATGTAATCGTGTCCCACAGGTCACCCCCCCAACGCCTCCTCGATCGCCCGGCGTGCCTCCGGGGGCAATGCCTCCTCCCTTTGCGCCAGCCGACGCCACGCCTGGCGCGAGTGGTCCGTAGACGCACGGGCCACAGAGTCAGCCAGGGCCTCGATGAACTCACCGGTCAGGGATTCGAGCGGCCACGGCCGCTGCGGCAGGCTGAGCTCAAGCTCCTGCGGCATCGGGCCCAGGTGGACTTCGGCCACACAGGCCCCGAACACCTCGCTCCAGGCCAGGACGGCGAAGAGGCGCTGCGGCTCGGTCGCTGCTTCCCCTTCGGCGGACATCGGCGTCCAGGTGACCCCCACCAGTGCGCTGTCCCAGCTCCGCTCCTCCGCCTCAAAGAGGAGTTCCAGTTCCCCCGTCTCCCGTTCCCTCAGGGTGGCCACCAGCGAACCATCGGCATTGCGAAACCTACGTCGCCAGCGGTGCTCGTCTGTCCTCGCCGAAGGCACCATCGCCAGGCTTGGCACGGGCACCAGAAACGGCATGGGCCACGCAACCGGTTCGGGAGGGAGGATCTCGGCCCGGTAGCGCCCCTTCTCCAGTCCGCGAAACAGCACCTGTCCCCGCCGGTTCAGGAGGCCATAGTATATCATCGCCTCGTCGGATTCGTCGCCCCGCAGGACGACGGATATCCCCTCGAGGGCCGTGGCTCTGCCAACTAAAGGAAGGATCGTGATGGGCACGTCAAAGCGATCCCCTTCCTCTGCGGGACAGGGATCCAGCAGGATGCAGACCTTCTCGCCACGCAGGTACGCGCCCCGCTGAGTATCCCAGGTGAGCTGCCCCAGCAGGCTGCAGGCCTCGGCCACAATCTGAGTTATATCGTCATTTCGTTTCTGTGCTCTCATTCATCTGCCTCCGTGTCGTACCACCTCCGGGGTGTCCAACAGATCTTCCTTTGCGCGCCGCCGTGGGTATGGCTAATAGACCCAGACGTTGCTGGGACGGGTATACTTGGTCCGGCCCTTGTGACATAACGGGCAATCCTCCAGCTCCGGACGGTAGAGGTTCCTACACGCCGGACATCGCCAGCGCTGCTCCATTTCATACGCTCCTCCCCAATCATAGGGGATCAGGAGCCAGTTCTTGCGGCGCATGTAGTAGGTAAACCGCGGGTCGGCGGAGGCCCCACAAGTAGGGCATGAACTGCCCTCATACAGTCCCTTCAACTGTCTACGATGACAGACTACAGCTGCTTGGAACACCTTCAAATCCGAGAGTTTCAGCTCCTTCCCCTGCTGGATCGCCCTGCGTATCGGCTGGTGATTGCATTGGTGGCAAACCTTGAACTCGACCGCGTCCACCACCAGCCCAGAATCCTCCTTAAGCAGACGATCGAGGGTACTGGT
>DAOUDQ010000381.1:0-5956 GCA_034431045.1 Dehalococcoidia bacterium
ATATATCTTGATGCTGACGCAACCAAAGGAGCCGCCACCCTGAACGGAACAAGAAGGGCCGACTCGATATGAGAAACGTTATTGTCGTGGGAGCCGCGATGACCCGCTTTGGCAAGTACATCGACCGCGGCCTCAAGGACCTGAGCCGGGAGGCCGTGGATGCAGCCCTGCAGCGCGCAGGGATGGACAAATCTCTGATCGAGGCAGCGATGGTGGGCAACGCCGTGGCCGGCCTGATCGTCGGCCAGGAGTGCATCCGCGGCCAGGTGGTGCTGCGAGAGATGGGCATCGGTGGCATCCCCATCATCAACACCGAGAACGCCTGCGCCAGCTCCTCCACTGCCTTTCACCTGGCCTGGCTCTATGTAGCCTCCGGCATGTACGATGTCGCCCTCGCCCTGGGGGTGGAAAAGCTCTACCACGAGGACAAGCGACGCTCCTTCCAGGCCATCGGCGCCGCCGTGGACGTGGAGGTCATGCAGCGGATCATGGCCCAGATGGCTGCCGCCCCCAAGAAGGAGGGCGGAGGTGGTGCCGGCGAGTCCCGCAGCATGTTCATGGACCTCTACGCCATGGCCGCCCGCGACCACATGCGCCGCTACGGCACCACCAAGGAGCAGTTCGCCAAGGTGGCGGTGAAGAACCACTACCACGGCAGCCTCAACGCCCACGCTCAATACCGCGAGCGCTACACCCTGGAGGAGATCCTGGCATCGCCGCTGGTGGCCGAGCCCTTGACCCGCCTGATGTGCTCGCCGATCGGCGACGGCGCCGCAGCGGCCATCCTGTGCAGCGAGGAGAAGGCCCGCCAGTTCACCACCAAGCCCGTCTTCGTGCGCGCTTCCCTTGTCGATGCCGGCAAGGACCACAGGCCCGACGAGCCCGGTGCCACCGAGCGGATCGCCTCCAAGGCCTACGAGATGGCAGGGGTGACGCCAAAGGATCTGGACCTAGTAGAGCTGCACGATGCCACGGCACCGGCGGAGATTATCCTCTACGAGGAGCTTGGGCTGTGTGCCAAGGGCGAGGGTGGCCCCCTCATCGACAGCGGCTACACCGAGCTTACGGGTAACCTACCGGTGAACACCAGCGGCGGCCTGCTGGCCAAGGGGCACCCCATCGGCGCCACGGGCGTCGCCCAGATCTGCGAGCTGTTCGACCAGCTCCGAGGGGAAGCGGGCGACCGTCAGGTGCAAGGGGCTAAGCTAGCCCTGGCCGAAAACGGCGGCGGCATGGTGCGGGCCGAGGTCGCCGCCATTTCGGTGCACATCCTGTCCACCTAGGGGACGAATCAGCGCCGGCGGGGCCTAGAGAATGGCTTAGACGCTAGCCTATCTTTAGGCGGCCACGGTGGCCGCGGCATTGGTCAGGACCGCCTCGCCCCGCTGGGTCTTGGTCTGGAGGATGATCTGGGTGTCGCTCTCCTTCCACATCTCAGTGATGATCTTGTCGCCGGGGAAGACGACACCCGAGAAGCGCACGTCCAGCGCCTTGAAACGGTCGGGGTCACCGCCGCAGTACTTCTGGATGACGGCCCGGGCCACGTGGCCGAAGCTGCACAGGCCATGAAGGATAGGCTGGTCGTAGCCGGCCATCTTGGCGAAGCTGGGGTCGATGTGCAGCGGATTGCGGTCGCCGGAGAGGCGGTAGATCGCCGCCTGCTGAGGCAAGGTCTGCATCTCCACCACCTCATCCGGTGGTCGCTCCGGCGGAACGTTCTTGGGACCGCTGGGGCCGCGGTCGCCGCCGAATCCGCCCTCACCCCGGACGAACGCGCCAAACGTATTGACGCAGAGGACTTCCCCCGCCTCATCCATTGTCTCAGCATCGGCCACCACCAAGGCACCGCGTCCCTTGTCGTATATGGCCCTGATGGTGCTCTCGGTGGTGACCTTGGCCGCGGGCGGGAAAGGCTTCTTTATCTCGATGCGCTGCTCCCCGTGAAGCAGCATCACCGGGTTGATCTTGGCCACGGTCACCAGGTTCGCAAGGGCCGGAAAGGCGGGGACAACGCCGAAGGTGGGGATAACCTTGAGGCCCCTCTCGAACACGTATTGGAGCTCGCCGGTGCCAGCGCCCACGCCCAGGGCATACAACATGACGTCCCTCTCGGTATACTCGAAGGTCGAGGGCGGCAACTTCTGACCGACCAAGCTTAGATCAATCGCCACAATTCATCCCTCCTTCCCCTTGCCAGGGGCATGTGATTACACGTTGCTACTGAGCCTGTGGGTTCTCCTCCCAGATTGCGAAAACGTTCCCCTCCGTGTCGAGGGCCCGAGAAAACAGCACCCCAATTCTGTATGATACACATAACGGCTGCCCTGGGGTAGATAGACGGCCCTTGTTGCTGGCAGTTTTCGGCTGCCCAACTGTCGGGCCAGAGAGGACGGAGCCCAATCGTCACCTTCGCCCACCCAGCAGACGAAGGAGAAAGCGTCTGTTGGTGGTCGTGTCCCAAACAGAATCCCTGAGGACGCGCCGATACAGGCCCGCCGTAGGGATAGAGCGGAGGAACTCCACGATCTTGCGGGCGATGACATCCGGCCGCTCCTTGAGCGATACGAAGAGGGCGTTGCCTTTCCCCGCCACCTCCTGAAAGACCTCGATATCGGAGCAGATAGCTGGCAGCCTCAGGAGACCGGCCTCCAGCAGGGGAAGGGAGGCGCCTTCGTAGCGGCTGGGAAGGAAGACGGCGTCCACCAGGGTATAGACGTCTCTTACCACCTCTCGCGAGCGGGTCAGGGGGACGCCATCGGGCGAGGTCATCTTGCTCAGAAAGATAACGTCTCTGGCCACGCCCCGCTCTTTGGCCCTTCGCCGCAGGCCCTCAAGCTGGGCGATAGCCTCCGGGGCATGGGGGTCGGGAGCACCGGTGACCAGCAGCTTCACCTTTCCCACCAGCTTCTTGAGTTCGGGGAGAATGTCAATACCCAGGTCGATGTTCTTGGTGCGCGACACGCGGGTGGGGGTAAAGAGGACAAGGTCCTGGTCCCACAGACGCAGCTCTTGGTGCAGCCAGCGACCGGTCTCCGACAGGGCGAGCCAGAAGGGCAGGTCCACCGGGTTGGGAACCACCGTAATGCGGGAGGGGGCAACGCCGAAGAGCTTGGCCAGGTTCTTGCGTCGAAAATCGCTGATAGCCACATAGGTCACGCCCGGCACCGGCCTTCGAAGGATATCCCAGGGGTAGCCGTAGTGAGGGATAGTGCAGTCGGGGTCAAGATAGGTAGCGTCGTGAGTCCAGGCGAGGTAATGGCTTGTCTTCTCAGCGGCCAGTTCGGCCAGGGCGGCGGTGGCAGCGAGATTGAGGTGCATGGTGAGGAAGTTATGGACGATGCAGCAATGAGCGCCAGCAAGAATTGGTCGCAGCTTCTCCCTGATCCTGTCCTTGAGAGTGACGAACCCGTCCGGTACCAGGCCCTCCCTGAGTTGCGCTTCCATCTTCGCGTAGGGTGGATACTCGGAGGAGACCTCAGGGACAATGGCCGCACTGATGGCGGCTGTCTGGTTCCCTCGACCGGCCACGATGGTCACCTCGAATCCCTCCCGCGCCAGGAACCTGGCCTGTAGGTCCATCACGATCTCTACCCCACCTATAATCGGTGGGCAGCTGTAATGAACGACGGCGGCTTTCATCAGCCAACCTCCGGGACTTAGCCTAGCTTTGCTGAACGCGAGTTATCAGTGTGTATTCTAGAGCCTAGAGCGGGTAGGTCAACCTGTGTTCGCCGACGCAGAAAGGTCCCGAGCCGTAGACTACTCAGCGAACGTTCAAGGAGATTTCGGGCTTGCCTGCTGCCGAGGGAAGGAGTCTGACCCAAAGGGGTGAGGAGAGCCGGCCTGGACAAACCATCTCCCCACCCCAAGCACGTCGGGGTCGTTCCACACTCCCAACGCTGGAGGCCATTCTCAGTCAGTCCGTTGCCTTCGCCAAGACGGAAAATACCCATATGTCCTGGGCGATCTTCACCAGCGCAGCGTCTAAACAAAGAGAGAGCCTTCGAGGGTGTAGCCACAAAAGCTCTCTCAGCGCTCGGGGCGGGAATTTCCCGACCTGCACAGTACCCTAAGATAACGCTAAGACGTTTGTCAAGCGTTTATGGTCAAGTAGGGCCGGGGGTTTCCGTAAAAGCTTCGTTACGGGCGCTCTATGGCGGCGCTGAGCGTGCAGCGCAGCACCCGTTGCCGATGTCGCGTCGAGGCTCAGCGAATCGCAGACGCTCCGAACTTGGGCGAAAGATGGGTAGTTTCCGACGTAGACGGTATGTCCCCTGCCGCCAGAGAATGGAGGGAGAAGAGAATAGTAGACGCTCCAACGATGGAGCGGAGGAGGAGAGCGAAATGGCGATTGGAGCGCACAAGCAGTTGGAGGCCAAACAGCAGGCGAGAGGTATGGCCGAGTGGCTTACCCTCTACCAGACCTACAACGCCATCTTCAAGGTGACCGAACTGGCCCTCCTGCCCGAAAACCTGTCTCTGCCGCAGCTACATCTGTTGTCTGTCCTGAAGCAGAGCGGGGGCATCCTCACTACCGGCGAAATTGCTCGGGCAATGGTCAAGGCGAGCCAGACCATCACTGGCCTGGTCGACCGCCTGGAGGACCAAGACTTCGTGGAGAGGCAGTTCGACCGGAGTGACCGCCGCAAGACCTGGGTACGCTTGACCGCCAAGGGTCAGCGCAAGTGGGAGGAGGCCATGCCGGTCGCGAATCGGCTGGTCGAAGAGCTCTTCTCTGTTCTCACGGACGAGGAACTGCGGGAGCTGCGGGCGAACACCGACAAGCTGCGAACCGCAGCGACGGGAAGGCTTGCCGAAACCCTCGACCGCCCGGGCTTCTGACATGCCACCGGCACGGTCCTAGGCCCGAGTGGCCTTCGGTTGCGCAAGTCCGGCTGCGACCCCTACGGCGGCCGCAGCCGCTCTATTCTCCACACCCAACTTGTCGAGGATCGCCTCTACATGCCTCTCTACTGTGCGTCGACTTACAACCAGCCTCCTCGCAATCTCGTCGTTGGTCCGTCCGTCGGCAATGTGCTCCAGCACTTCCTTCTGCCTGAGGGTCAAGGAAACTCTGTGTCCCGGGAGCGGTTTAACCAAAGCGACGATGGCCTGTGGCTCGCCCTGCTTGTCGCGGATCAGATGCATATGCATCTCGATGTGGAAGATCGTGCCGTCCTTGCGGACGCGGCTATACGTCCCTGAGGCCTGTCCCTCGGCCAAGGTGCGAGCGACCACTTCCCTCCTCTCCCCCCACGCACTTCGAGGAACCACTCGATCTACCGTGGAGCCTACCATTTCGTTCCTGCTCCACCCGGTCAACTGCTCGGACGCCCGGTTCCAGACCTGAACCCGGCCTTGGAGGTCCATGCAGGCAACCCCGACATCCAGAATGTCTAGAATGCCCTCGAGACATTGCAAAACCGATGGCGGCAGACGGCCCATCGTTTCCTCCTGCTGTCGTCTCACCCAACGACGCCCCGTTCGCCAGCGCCGAGCAGGTACCAGGCCGAAATAATCATCGCACTCGAAGAATATGTTGTCAACGGCCAGGGTGTCGAAGCCAGAGAAATCCCCTTGTCATGTGGCCTGATTCTCGTCAGTAGCCGGGCGCCGGGGCAGATCCGGCAACCCGCTGTAACAGTTGGGCATACTTCGGCATCTATTTGCTTGGCGACGCAGGCGACATGTGGTGCGCGGGCGAGCAGTGTGGCTGGAAGCTGGACTGTCGCAGCGTCGCCTCTCTCTTTTTGCGCGCACCCGTTTGACAGCCTAACGTGGATGGCCCACAATCGGAGGGCGGGCCCGTAGTCTCTGGGATGATTGCATGCCTGCTGATTCCTGCAGCATCAAGATGACTGTCGGACAGTGGAATATGCCATTGTTCAACGAGTTCCGAAGAGGGAACCGCTGATGACAGTGGCCAGGCTTCTCCCGCTCTTTGTGGTACTGCTAC
>DAOUDQ010000382.1:0-1741 GCA_034431045.1 Dehalococcoidia bacterium
CCGGAGAGCACGAATCCGACGCTGAAGAAGCCCATTTCATGCAGCTCCTCGAGCGAACAGAAGGGCGTACGGCCGCCCTCGATCAGATTGACAGCCAGCGGCCGGGGTAGCTCGCGGCCAATGCGGCGCAGTTCCTCGCGCGTCCGCGGCCCCTCGACAAAGAGAACATCGGCGCCAGATCCCTTGTACAGACGGGCACGGCGGATCGCTTCGTCCAGCCCATGTGTCTCGAGGGCGTCCGTCCGTGCGGTGATTAGGAAGGGCGCGTCGCCCCGGGCATCTCGTGCGGCCCGTATCTTGGCGGCGTGCTCGTCCGCATCGATTACCTCCTTGTCGCGCATGTGGCCGCACCGCTTGGGCCAGCGCTGGTCTTCCAGGATGATTCCTCGGGCTCCCAAGCGAGCCAGCTCGCGAACCATGCGCTGGACGTTCAAGGGGCCTCCGTATCCCGTGTCGCCATCGACAATGACCGCGATCCTAACCGCGGCAGTCACTCGACGGGTCACATCGAGAGTCTCGGTCTGGGTCAGCAGACCGAAGTCGGGTTCCCCCAGATGGCTGGCCGCGACACCATAGCCAGTGAGGACTACCGAAGAGAAACCGGCGCGCTCGGCGATCTTGGCCGACAGGACATCGTAGACGCCCGGTACAACCATTATGCGCCTGTCCCGGATGAGGGGGTGGGTGCGGTCCTGGTTCATGGCTCTCCCTCCTAGCACCGGAGAGTTCTCCTGAGTTCTTGGCTGCAGCCGTAGTCGGCTCTCAGACAATACTGTCTACGGCGCTACTGGGGCAAGAGGTGGTACTCGTGCGCTTGCGGGCTGCCGATATCCCATCCGTCTCTTCGCAGGTCAAGCAGCCATCACCCGTACTCGTGGTGCAAATCACCTAGCACCGGTCGAGCGATGATCCGACCCGCCCGTGGCCGGCCAGCCCGGACAGGCGGTCCGGATGGATTATTAGCACCGCACAGGCGACGACGGAGGCTCCGCCCTCCCCCGGCTTAGACACCCCTAGCGATTGGGCGCGGCTCCTAGTGTCCGAGCACGATGATCGCCTGCATGTCGCTCAGGCTCAGCAGGTTGTTGATGTCTGAGCGCCCCGGGAAGTAGCGCCACCACTGGTTGGTGGTGCGGTCAAGCGAGTAGGCGGCATCTATGGTGACGCCTGTGCAGGTGGCCAGGACGTCGGCAGTCGCCGTCCCGCTTGGGCCGCTCCACACCGATATCGCCCACTTCCCCGAGAACGGACAGTTGAGGAGCTCGCCCGGAGTGGGCGTAGGCGTAGGCGTAGGCGTGGCCTCCTCTAGCGTGTGGCTGGTGCAGTCGTAATTGTCGGGCTCCGTCGCAGTTCCCGCGTCGGTTCCCTCACCCACCGCGCCGCAATCCAGGATTGGGTCGTCAGCGTCTTCATTCGTCTCCGTGATGGCGTTTTCGGGGTCGACCCTGGCCCCGTTCAGCACCGCACCGCTGGTGGCCGACACCGTCACAACGATGGTCACTGTCCGGCTTTGGCCAGGGGCGATGATGGCCGCTGTGCAGTTGATCTCCGGCGCCGTGGTGTCGGCGCAGGTGACCCCCGTGCCGGCTGTGACCGAACTCAGGGTTAGGCCCGACCCGATGGTGTCGCGGATGGGTACGCTGCCGGCCGTGCCTGTGGCGGTGGCGCTGTTGCTGACCGTCAAGGTGTAGGTGATGGTGTCGCCGGTCTCCACTGTTGTGGTTTCGGAGGGGGAGGCCGT
>DAOUDQ010000383.1:0-2180 GCA_034431045.1 Dehalococcoidia bacterium
GTGGCGTAAGTTCATCCCCGGCTGGCAGCCCGACTCAGGGTTCTGTTAGTCCCCCTTTCCGCTCCATCGTGAGCAGGCGCACGCCCTTTATCTGGCGCAAGGTAGCCCCCTCGCTCAGGCAACGCAGGGCCAGATCGGCGTCGACCACTCGCGTCCCTGCGATCACGTCCACGCCATAGTCGAACAGAACCGGCGACAAAGGCGTGCTCGGGCCGAGGACGACGACGAAGGTCTCGGGCCGGCACAGGCCTAGCAGTCGCTCCATCGTTTGGTTGATGAAGGCGCTGCCGGTGATGGCAGCGATGTCCACCTGCGGCAGAATGGCCTCGGCCTCCTCGGCGTCCACGTCGCCCGGCTGGGGATGGCGCTCGATCACCCACACTCGCCCGGCCGCCTCGCGGAGCGCCGGCACGAAGGGGAAGTGGCCGACCAGGGCCACCTTCTTGCCCCGGCCGCGGTCGACCAGCAGCTCGCCCGCGTTGAGCTCCACACAGCGTGCCTCGTCCACGTCCAGGAGGGAGTTGATCGCCGCCAGGCCGATGCCTGCCTCCAGCGTGCTGCCCGAGTGCGCCAGCCCGGTCAGCTCGAGGGCGCTTCTGCCGGCCAGCCTCCCAGCCTCCCCCACAAAGATGGCGCCGTGCTCGTGGTCCCCGGGCCCCACGGTCGAGGCCAAACCGCACCCTCGGCTCAGCACAGCTGTCCAGAAGGGGCTGACCCGCACCTCCCGCACCGGCGCATCTTCCTTGAGGGTAGCTGTCACATCATCCAGGATCTTCACACTGCTCCCCTTTGCAATTCCTTCCAATGCTCGCCTAGGACTCTGGCCTCCGTCGGCGTGTCTCTGCGAAGTCGAGAGGCGTCACTTCGGGCCTGGAGGCGTCGTAGACGGTGACCACATTCGGAAACTCGTGGAACTCCTCCCGTATCGCAGCGATCTCAACCGCCGTCAAAGGCGTCACCGGGCAGGGGCGCAGCGGGGTGTTGATCTGTACCTCATCGGGGGACAGCCTGCTGGCGATCGCCGCCAATCTGCGTGCCGCGCTGCGGTTCGCCTCGAAGAACATGATCTGAAGCGCTAGCTTTCCCCTGTACGTCGCCCTGAAGAGTCCGATACCCTCCACGACCTCTGCCAGGGAGATCCGCACCAGCGGCCGGTTGATCCGCTGGAACAGCCGCTCATGGGGGGCATCCAGCTTGGCAACGACCACGTCTGCACAGGCCAGGTCCCGGCGCACATCTTCTCTTGCCATTAGGGAGGAGTTCGTGAGGACCGCCGTGGGCAGGCCCAGCACATCCCGAGCCAATCGTAGGGCCTCTCCCAGGTTACTGGCCAGCGTTGATTCGCCCATTCCCGAGAAGGTAACGTAATCAGCCGCCACATTCCTCGCTGCCTCCAGCTCCCGCGCCAGGGCGCTCGAAGCGACGAACTCTGCTCGCACCGTTAGCCGCCGCGCCGTCCTGCCCAGCTGGCAGTAGGTGCAATCGAAGGAGCAAGTCTTCCCGTCAGCAGGCAACAGATCGACGCCCAGCGACCTTCCCAGTCGCCAGGATGGGACAGGGCCGTAGAGAATCGAACTCATTCCCTTATTTCATGAGGGTTCATTTCTGGCCCCCTTGGCTCTCGCTCAACCACGGGAGCGCCGGCAGGGAGTCAGTGCAGGCGCTCCATAAGGTCGGGCAGGTTGCCGCCTAGGTATCGGTGGACGGCCTCGCGGATATCGCCCACGTCGGTGATGATGGGACGGATGCCGTAGCCCTTCAGGCTTTCGTAGGCTCCCCAGCCCATGCCTCCGGCAATAAGCACCTCGCAGTCAGCGATGGTGTCCGCCATACTCCGATGCTTGGCCTGCGAGCCAGCGTCGCAGCCGTGCTTCTGCCCAGGGGCCAGCCTGGGGTGCTCCTGTGCGGCGAAGGTGTGATGACCGGCCTTCGGACGCCTCTCGCTGTCCACGATCTCATTCCCCACGACCGTGAGGACCACATAGTAGGGTGCCCTGCCGAAGTGCTGGCTGACGTTGATTCCGTCCTCGGATACAGCTGTGATCTTCATTCCGCTGCTCCTATCCCCATCCTTAAGACCAGGCCGGTGAGAAGCTCCGCCGTTTCCGGGCAGATTTCTTACTCGCTCGGCTTCTCCAGTTCGCTGATGCGTCGCTCGATCCCTTCCAGATGGTTCCTGA
>DAOUDQ010000384.1:0-2614 GCA_034431045.1 Dehalococcoidia bacterium
CCGCCACGTTGTCTCCGGGATGCACCCGTATGGCCAGCACCGCCATGCTACTAGTTCTATCAGCCCGCATGGGGCAGGTCAACAACCGCAGCCTGCACCGTACCCACCGAAAATTTTTGCAGCCAACCCCTTGACAAAGAACAGGCGTTCTGCTATTCTTTGGCCGTTAGAGAACGCATGTTCTGAGGAGAGCGAGCGATGCGCAGGACTGCCCTTCTTAAGAGCCCCCGCTGCCCCGACTGCGGCGGGCCTCTAGTGCACGGCGAAGGCTGCATCTGCTGCCCCCTCTGCGGCTTCACCCGCTGCTAGAAAGGGGCGGCAGGGAGGAAGGGATGGATCCACTGACCATCACCATCCAGACCCTACTGGTCATCGGCGTGGCCAGCCTCTGGGCCCTCTGGGGACCCTGGAACGACTGGCACCCTCATTCCTAGAGGCGCCTCTCATCCCCGTTGACCAGCGACCCGTTTGAATGGCGGCGACCGAGGCGATATGATGGAAGCCACGAGCGTCTGTCATGTCCGAACGCCCTTCCCCGGTGGTCGCCATCCTCACCCTGGGCTGCAAGCTGAACCAGGCCGACTCCCAGGCCCTGGCCCGCGAGCTTCTGGCCCAGGGCTGCCAGGTCATCGACCGGCCGGCGCCCGCCGACGCTCTCATCATCAACGCCTGCTCCGTCACCCACGTGGCCGACCGCAAGTCGCGCCACCTGGTGCGCCTGGCCCGCCGCCTGGCCCCCGAGGCTACCGTCGTCCTCACCGGCTGCTATGAGCAAGACGGCGGCCGTGACCTGGGCCAGCGTCTGGGTGCCGATTGGCTGGTCGCCAACGCCGACAAGGCGGCCATCGCTCAGCGCCTTCTCCGCCACTGGCAGGAGCAAGGCCGCCTCGGCAGGAGCCCCACAACCATCGAGCCCGGCGACGGCCTGCGCACCCGTGCTTTCATCAAGATCCAGGAGGGGTGCAACGAGGCCTGTGCCTTCTGCATCGTCCCTCGCGCTCGCGGCCGCGAGAAGACCGTGGCCATAAGGGATGTGGCCGCCCAGGTGCTGGCGCGTCAGGCAGAGGGAGCGAAGGAGGTCGTTCTCACCGGCAGTCAGCTGGGCAATTACGGCCGCGACCTCGGCCTGTGCCAGGGCCTGAAGGATCTGCTGGCTGCCCTCCTGACCGAAACCTCCATCCCCCGCCTGCGCCTGTCCTCCCTCCAGGCCCAGGACATCAGCAAGGACCTTCTGCGCCTATGGCAGAACCGCCGCCTCTGCTGCCACTTCCACCTCCCCCTGCAGAGCGGCAGCGACCGCATCCTGGCCGCCATGCGCCGTCGCTATACCGTCGACCAGTTCCGCCAGGCCGTCGCCCTTATTCGGCGGTCGCTGCCCGACGTGGCCATCACCACCGACATCATCGTCGGCTTCCCCGGCGAGGGGGACGAGGACTTCCAGCGCACCCACGACGTCTGCCAGGAGCTGGCCTTCGCCGCCATCCACGTATTCCCCTACTCGCGACGGCCGGGCACAGTGGCCGCCCTCGCCAAGGAGCAGGTGCCGCACGCCATCAAGCGCCAGCGCCTGGAGCGAATGCTGCAGCTGGCCCGTACTTCCGCTGATGCCTTCCGTGCCCGCTTCCGGGGGCGAACGCTGGATGTCCTGTGGGAGGAGGCCAGGGCGCGGCAGGAGGGCCGCCCGCCCCTCTGGCGGGGGTTGACCGACAACTACCTGCGCGTCTACACTTGCGCCGAAAAAGGCTCAGCATCCGGCCAATGGGCTGGCGTTGATCTGGCCAATCGGCTTACCGCCACTCGCCTGGCTGAGCCGCTGGGTGATGGGCTGTGGGGAGAGCTTGAGCCAGCGGCCGATCCGGCGCCAGTCGAGGTAGGCCCTGGCGTGCGTGCCTGCCGCTAGGCAGGGTGGATTGAGGGATAGGCAGCGTGGATGCCTTCAACCGCGGCATCATTGTGGCTCTGGCGGCCATCTGGGTCATCCTCATGGCCGTGGTCATCCTAGTGACCTGGGCTGCCGACACTGAGACCATCGACCGCCTGGGCGACCTCGTCCGCTACCTGGGCGACCACACCGATAATCCCTCCAAGCTCATCCTCACCCTGGGCGCCTTGGCCCTCGTCGTCCTCTGCCTCATCGTCATCGTGGCCGAGCTGGCACCGGCGGGGCCGAGCGCCAATATCCGCCTGGAGGGGGTGACGGGCGCCACCGCCATCCTCTCCATCGAGGCTATCAACCAGCGCATCGAGCAGGAAGTGACGGCTCTGCCTCAGGTCAAAGAGTCCAAGGCCTCGGTGAACGCCCGCGATAGAGGGCTGGCAGTGGCCTTGAACCTGGTCCTCGACCCTGGTGCCAACGTGCCCGAGGCCACCGAAGAGGCCTGTCGGGTGACCCAGGAGACCATAGAGCAGAAGATAGGCGTGACCCTGGTGGGCCTGCCGTCCGTTCAGATAACGTTCAGCCCGCCCGAAGGGAAGCCTCCGCCTGCCCCGGAGGGCGAGCAAGAAGTGCCCAGACCACCCCTGTCATGAATGACCTGCCGTCGCCATCGCCCTCAGAGCTAAAGGCCATCGTCGAGAGCATCCTCTTCGTGGCGGAGGAGCCCCTGGACATGGG
>DAOUDQ010000385.1:0-1963 GCA_034431045.1 Dehalococcoidia bacterium
CAAGAACGAGATCGTCTCCGAGCAGTCCCATGAGAATACCGATATCACCGTCAGTTCCCAGGTGGTCAACATGGAGAAGGCCGGCGCCGAAGTGGTTGTCCTCTACACCAACCCCGGCTTCACGGCGCAGGCGATCAAAGAGGCCGACCGCCTGGGCTGGCATCCCCAGTGGCTCATGAGCTACATCAATGCCGACGACATGATGTTTCAGTTCGTCTCGCCCGGGCTTCTTGACGGTACCATCAGCTTCCAGGCCTTCAAGCTGGCAGGCTGGACTGACGATGCAGCCGTCGCCGAGCACCATAGGCTCATGCGGGAATACGGCGGGCCTGCACCTTCCAACTTCACCGTCTATGCCCAGGTGCTGTCAGAGGTAGCACTGGAGACCTTCAAGAGGGCCTGCGACAACCTGACCCGGGAGGGCCTGATGGACGCTCTCCACTCCATCAATGACTGGCACAGCGATCTGCTCCTAGACGAGGTCAATATCACCCTTTCCGAGACCGACCACACCGCCCTCCAGACCGGCCGGATGCTGAAGATTACGGTCGAGGATGGGAAGGGCAAATTCGACTACTTTGGGCCCCTATTTGTGTTCGAAGACGAGGAACTAGAATAAGGCCGGCGCCGCTCGCATCTCTCTAATCTTTCTGGTGCCTCTGGCTGTTAGCGCCGTGGCGGGGTTTCTGGGCCGAGAGCGCGGAAAGGGCTAGGCTATGTGTTCCCGGGCAGTGACCTTCTCTATCCGGGAGGCGACCGCCGCTGACAATGAAGCGCTCCTGGAGCTGGAGCGCAGTTCGCCGCTAGATCTGGGGGAGGTCGAGGTTACCCTCGACCGTAGCCCCGACTACTTTGCCTGTCTTTCCCTCCAGGAGGACCCGCGCGTGATGTTGGCCGAGGAGGGCGGACGGCTGGTGGGCGTTTGCGTCGCGGCCTGGCACCAGGTACCCCTGTTGGGTAGACCGCGGGCCCTTCTCTACATCCAAAAGGGGCGCGTCCGCCCCGAGTTCCAGCGGCGGCGCATCAGCAGTGTGCTGATTTGGGCCCTGCTGGAGTCCTGGCGGGCCAGGGGGATGGCCTTCGACTGTGCCTACTGGTTGATCTCCGCCGATAATGAGGGGTCGCTGACCGCTGTCCAGCGAGGCGGTGTTCGCCCCTGGCCCAAGGAGGTTCATCTGGTCGACGTCGATACGCAGACGGGCCGGCGGGCAGAAGTTCCTGCGGTGCGCCTCGCGCCCGATCGGGTTCAGGAGGTCGTTAGCCTCCTGAACCGCACCCACGCCGGCAAGGAGCTGTTTGCACCGTATACCGAAGAGCGGCTCCAGGCTCGCCTGGGACACATCCCCGAATATGGCTGGCAGAGTTGGTGGGGCATCGAAGGAAGGGCTGGTCGCCTGGTGGCCGTGGCTGGCTTGCTGGACATGGGCCGGTGGTGGCGGATAAAGCGGCGAGTGAAGGCCAGCGGCGAGGAGACGACGAGCAGCGCCGCCGCCGTATTCGACTTCGGCTACGCTGAGGGCGGCGAGCAGCAAATGGCGGAGCTGCTCTATCACCTGCTGGGGGTGGCGGCGTCCTGGGGGCGGGATCACCTCTCCATTTGTCTCGATCCGGAAGAGGACCTGTATCCTTTCCTGCCGGCCGCGGCCCGGGCCAGCGTTATCTTCCGCTTCCTCGCTGCTGGGATTCCTGTGCCCTCAGCCGACGAGATGGGGCGCATCTATCTGGACCCAGCCTACCTCTAGCCTGCCGCCCCCTGCTGCTGGCCAGGGTAGATCTGTGATTCGCGGCGGCGATGCATCGGGCCTCACCTCTAGGTGGTGGGCGTGCTGGCCGGCTCCCCCGCCCAGGCGCGCGGTCTGCCCATCATCAGGATCACCACGGCGCCGATGCAGCTAGTCAGGGTTAGTAGGAGAAAGGCAAGCCGATAGCTGTCCATCACGTCGTAGACCGCACCAGCGAAGAT
>DAOUDQ010000386.1:0-6782 GCA_034431045.1 Dehalococcoidia bacterium
CTGCGGCGGCAGCGGCAAGCTGGTAGGTGCTGTCTGCCATGTCTGCCAGGGCAGCGGGCTCATCATGCGGCCGCGCCGCCTGGAGGTGAAGATCCCGCCTGGGGTCACCAATGGCTCGCGGGTGCGAGTGGCTGGCGAGGGGCGGCCGGGCCGCGGCGGCGCCAGGGGCGACCTCTACCTGGTGATATCGGTCAGGCCCCATGAGCGCTTCAGCCGCCGCGGCGACGACCTGCACGCGGAGGTGGAGGCGCCTCTTCTGGACGCTGTCCTGGGTGGCGAGGTAGCGGTGCCCACCCTCAAGGGCAAGGCCATGCTGAAGATACCACCGCTGACCCAGAATGGGCGGGTCTTCCGCCTGGCCGGGCTAGGCATGCCTCACCTCGGTGGTGGCGGCAAGGGCGACCTCTACGCCAGGGTTAAGGTGATACTGCCAGCAGACCTCTCGCCCGAGGAGCGGGAGCTGTTCGAGAAGCTGAGGAAGATGCAGAAAGTAGGGCCGAAGGCATGAACGGCCAGACAGATGAGCAAAAGGCCCTCGACGCCTACTCCCAGGCGGTGACCAGCGCTGCCGAGCGGGTCGGCCCGGCGGTGGTGAAGGTGGAGTCGAGTCGGCAGCGGCAGGGCATGGGCAGCGGCGTCATCTTCGATTCCAGCGGCCGCATCCTCACCAACGAGCACGTCGTTCGGGGCGCTCGCAGTGTGACGGTGACCCTGGCCGACGGCCGCCGCTTGCCGGCCGCCGTTTTGGGGGCCGACCCCCTGGTTGCCATCGCTGTGCTCCAGGTGCCGATGAAAGACCTGCCCGTGGCCGAGCTGTATAGCGGGTCGCTGAAGGTGGGGCAACTGGTGGTGGCCATCGGCAACCCTTATGGCCTGAGCTGGACGGTTACAGCGGGGGTGGTTAGCGCCCTGGGGCGGGAGCTGCCCCTGGGCGGTAGCCTCGTCCTCCACGACGTCATCCAGACGGACGTGTCCATCAACCCCGGCAACTCCGGTGGGCCGCTGGTGGACGCTCAGGGACGAGTAGTGGGCATCACCACCGCCATCATGCCCTTCGCCCGCGGGGTGGGCTTCGCTGTGCCCATGAGCACCGTCCTGGCGACGCTGGCTCGCTTCCAGCAGATACTCCATCAGGATGGCGTGCGCCTAGGCATTCGGGCGGCCGCCATCGAGGGCGGCGTCCTGGTGCTGGCGGTGGAGGCCGACTCGCCTGCTGCTCGCGCCAGCCTGCGGGTCCAGGACGTCGTTGTGGCCGTGAACGGCCGCGATGTGGAGAGCGCTTTCCAGCTAGCTGAGGCGCTGAAGCGGGTTCCGTCCGGCCAGACAGTGGAGCTGACCTTCGTTCGCCAGGGGCGCAAGGGCAGAACGACGGTGATCGTCTAGCAAGCATGTGAGGTGAAGTTCGTTGCGAGAGCGGATGATTCCTGAGGAGGAGCCCTGTTACGTAATAAGCGTGGCGGCCAGGATGCTGGGCATGCATGCCCAGACCCTGCGCTACTACGAGCGCGTGGGCATCATCGCCCCGTCACGCTCGCGGGGGCGCATACGTCTTTACTCGCAGGCCGACATCCAGCGCCTGCGCCAGATCCAGCGCCTGATCAACGACCTGGGGGTGAACCTGGCGGGGGCGGAGGTGATCCTGCGCCTCAACGAGCGCGTCCGCCAGATGGAGCAGGAGATGGACGGCCTGCGAGCGGAGCTGCAGCGGCTGCGGGACAAGTACCTGCCCCAGCCGATGGAGTGACGGATCATCCGAGAGAGGGGGACAGGACAATGCCAACGCCGACAGAAGAACTGGTTGCGACCATCAGCGAGAGGCTGAAGGCTACCGCTGACGTCAAGGTGGTCTACGGCGAGCCACAAGTCATCGAAGGCAGGACCATCATCCCCGTGGCTGTGGCATCGTATGGCTTCGGCGCCGGCAGCGGCGGCGGCGAGCAGGGCAGTGGCGGTGGCGGTGGCGTGCGCGTCAAGCCGCTAGGCGTGCTGGAGATAACCGCCGAAAGGACGCGCTTCATTCCTATCGTCGATGTCAATCGCCTGGCCACGCTGGGCCTGATTGCCCTCGTCGTGATCCTCTTCTGGTTCCGGCGGCCGTTCCGGCGGCGGTAACTTTGCAGGGCGAGGGGAGGCGTACGATGAGGGCGATAGCTATTGTCTTGCTGGCGCTGGCGGTGGCGGTACCAGCCGCGGCCTGCGGCGTGGGCGGCGGTCAGGCTGGGCCTGAGGACGCCATCAGGGACTTTGTGCGGGCGGCCAACAGGGAAAAGCCCTCGGAAATGTACAAGCGGTTATCGGAGGAATGCCGCCAGCAAGTCACGGTGCAGGAGTTCGCGATGAACTGGGGCTTGTGGCTTGCCTTGTACTCTCACATCGGCGAGCTCAAGGCGGAGAACGTCGAGGTGGTAACGCGGGACGAGTATACGGCTACCGTCAACTTCGACTGGGTGATCCGGATAAGGGGGGAGGACGTTCGCATGCCGCCCGGCTTCCTGAGGGCCGAGGGTAAGGCCCTCCCGATGGTGAAGGAGGACGGCCAGTGGCGGCTGAACAACTGTGAGGACTTCGAAATTTTCGGCCCTGAGGAAGAGGAAGAGCAACCGGCGGAATAGGAGCCATTCCGATGGCCAAGAGGTGAAGCGGTCATGATGAGACAAGACAGATTCACGGAGCAAGCCCAGGAGGTGCTGGCCGCCTCTCAGGAGCTGGTGCGCAAGGAGCGCCACGCCCAGTGGGACGTGGAGCACGTCCTCTTTGCCCTGTTAAACCATCCGGGCGGCCTGGCCCAACAGATCCTGGAGCAACTTAAGGTCGACCCGCAGCAGGTTAGCGAGCGGGTGGCGGCCGTTCTGGAGCGCATGTCCAGGTTGGCCTACGACGTGGTCCAGGTCTACACCACCCCTCGCATCGTGCGCATACTGGAGGCGGCCAACGCCGAGGCGGAGCGGTTCAAGGACGAATACGTGGGCGTGGAGCACCTGCTCATCGCCATCTCCGACGAGCGGGAGGGCGATTCGGCCAGGATCCTGCGCGAGTTCGGCATCGACAAGGAGAGGGTCTACCAGGCGCTGGCTCAGATTCGCGGCGACACGCGCATCACTGACCAGCGGGCGGAGAGCAAGTACCGCGCCCTGGAGCGCTACAGCATCGACCTCAGCGAGCTCGCCCGCCAGGGTAAGCTAGACCCCGTCATCGGCCGCGACCACGAGGTCAGGCGGGTGATGCAGGTCCTCAACCGCCGCACCAAGAACAACCCGGTGATCATCGGCGAGGCAGGCGTGGGCAAGACGGCCATCGCCGAGGGCCTGGCCCAGAAGATCGTGGCCGATGACGTCCCCGAAAACCTAAAGGGCAAGCGAGTGCTGGCCCTGGACATGGGGGCAATGGTGGCTGGCAGCAAGTTCCGGGGCGAGTTCGAGGAGCGCCTGAAGGCGGTGATGGACGAGATCAAGCGGGCCCAGGGCGAGGTCATCGTCTTCATCGACGAGATCCACCAGGTGATGGGAGCTGGTGCCGCCGAGGGGGCCATCGATGCCAGCACCATGCTGAAGCCTGCCCTCTCGCGCGGCGAACTCCAGTGCGTGGGGGCCTGCACCCTGGGCGACTACCGCCAGCACATCGAGAAGGACCCCGCCCTGGAGCGGCGCTTGTCGCCCGTGTACATCGACGAGCCCTCGCCCGAGGACACGGTCGAGATGCTCAAGGGCCTCCGCCCTCGCTACGAGACTCACCACAAGGTGAAGATAACGGACGAGGCCATCGAGGCGGCGGTCAAGCTGTCCAGTCGCTACGTCACCGAGCGCTTCCTGCCCGACAAGGCCATCGACCTCATCGACGAGGCGGCCAGCAAGCACGTCATCGAGGCCCAAGGCCTGACGCCCGAGCTGCGGGAGACGAAGAGCCGCATCGATGAGCTGGCCCGCCAGGAGGAAGCAGCCTCCGGTCGCGAAGACTACGAGGAGGCGGTCCGCATCAAGAGCGAGCGGCTGCAGCTGGAGAATGAGTACGAGGCCGCCAAGGGCCAGTGGGAAGGAGAAGAGAAGGTCGACATGACGGTGAGCGCCTCCGACATCGCCAGCCTGGTGGCCAACATGACCGGCATCCCCGTCGACCGGCTGATGGAGGGGGAGGCCGACAAGCTCCTGCACATGGAGGAGCGCATCCACCAGCGCATCGTCGACCAGAGCGAGGCGGTGGCCGCCGTATCCGACGCCATCCGCCGCGCGCGCTCCGGCCTCAAGGACCCCAGGCGGCCCATCGGCAGCTTTGTCTTCCTGGGCCCCACCGGTGTGGGCAAGACGGAGCTGGCCAAGGCCCTGGCCGAGTTCATGTTCGACGACGAGGATGCCATGGTTCGTGTTGACATGTCCGAGTACCAGGAGCGCCACACGGTGTCCCGCCTCATCGGCGCCCCGCCGGGATACGTGGGCTACGAGGAGGGCGGCAGCCTCACCGAGGCTGTGCGCCGTCGCCCCTATCGGGTCGTCCTCTTCGACGAGGTGGAGAAGGCCCACCCGGACGTGTTCAACATCCTGCTCCAGATACTGGAGGACGGCCGCCTCACCGACGGCCACGGCCGTACGGTGGACTTCCGCAACACGGTGGTGATCATGACCTCCAACCTGGGCACGGCCGAGTTCCAGCGGCCGACGGTGGGCTTCATGCCCGCCGAGAGGCAGACCAAGAGCGAGAGGGAGCGGCTGCGCAGCGCCGTGGAGAAGGCCCTCAAGGAGACCTTCCGCCCCGAGCTGCTCAACCGCATCGATGAGACGATCATCTTCGAGCCGCTGACGGAGGAAGACCTGAAACAGGTCGTCGAGCTGCTGACCAACGACGTCCGCAAGCGCCTGGCCGAGCGAGGCGTTGGCCTGGAGCTGACGGAGGCGGCTAAGGAAGCGCTGGTGAAGGAGGGCTTCGACCCTGTGTTCGGCGCCCGCCCCCTGCGGCGGACGGTGCAGCGGCGGGTGGAGAACCCCCTGTCCAAGCGCATCCTGGCCGGCGAGTTCGGCGAGGGCGACACGGCGCTGGTCGATGTCACCCCGGACGGGGAGTACGTGTTCGAGCGCAAAGAAGCCAAGGTGGCAGCGAGGTAGACTGCTGAAGAGCCCAACCTACTGACGAAGCCCGGCGCCTCTGCCTTCCCTGCCCCGGCCGGTCCGAGATAGAATAGAGGCTGACCAGTCGGCGCCGCTACGACGGGAGGTTGAGGGACGATGACAATGAGGCTTCCGGAGGAAACGCGGCATCACCTGCGCGCGGCCTGCAGGGAGAACCTGCTGGCCGTCAGAGCGCTCCTGGACCTCCTCATCGGTGAGGTGGAGCCAGCCCCGGCGCGCGCTCCTGCCCCCTCCGAGCGGGCGGCCAGGCCGCGGGCGCCCCGTCGGCGTCGGCGGCCCCCGCCAGCGGACTAGCAGGTATCCTCCATTCTTCCTGGCTGAACCGGCAGCATTCCGCGATGGCTCTCTAGACCCATCGGCTGTTGGCGGTTGCGTTTAATAGCCGAGCCCGCTATCATAGACGGAGTCAATGGCTCAGGAGGAGCCGATGCGTGTGAACAGTCGTACCGAGGCCCTGGCAGTCGCCCTTCTGCCGCAGAAGGGCATCCTGGTCCAGGCGACACTGGTGCTGGCGGCTAGCGCCTTTACCGCCCTTGCCGCCCAGGCGCGGATCGATTTGCCTTTCACCCCCGTGCCGATCACGGGGCAGACCTTCGCCGTGCTCCTGGTGGGAGCGCTTCTCGGCAGCCGCCTAGCGGCAGCCAGCATGGTCACCTACTGGTCTCAGGGAGCGGCGGGCTTGCCCGTCTTCGCCGGCGGCATGGGCGGCTGGCACATTGCCACCGGCCCCACGGGGGGCTATATTCTGGGCTTTATCGCCGCCGCCTATGCGGTGGGCTTTCTAGCCGAGCGGGGCTGGGACCGCCGTCCCTGGACGCTGGCCCTGGCCATGTTAGGGGGACAGGCTCTCATCTACGCTGCGGGGCTCTCCTGGCTCGCCCACTTCACTTCTGGCAAGAGCGTCTTCGAGTTGGGTCTCTACCCATTCATCCCCGGCGACGCCATAAAGCTAGTGCTGGCCGCCTCCCTTGTCCCCTCGGGGCGCGCCGCCCTGGGCGCCCTGCCTATGGGCGGTCTCCCTAGGCAGCGCTAAGCTCGACTAACAGCACCCCGGCGGGTCCTCTCCTAGCCGTCTGCTATCAGCGCACCTTCACTGTATCCGCGGTCACTGTGTCCGGCAGGGTGTAGCCGCGGAAGGCCAGGAAACCCAGCAGGGCCGATAGGCCGGCTACCGGCCCTATCAGGCGCACCCCCAGGGGGTTGTCGGCCGTGCTCCCCAGTACGAGCAGAGAGGCCAGGATGATGGGGAACAGCGCCGAGGCCCACTTCTCCAGGGTAGCCTGGGTGCCGTAGTAGATGGCCTCCCGTCGCATGCCCGTCTTCAGCTCGTCGTAGTCGATGATGTCAGCCATGATGGCGTTGGGGAAGGTGAAGACGGCCGCCATGGGCAACCCCATCAGGGCCACAAAGAAGACCGCCTGGAGCAGCTTGTCGATGCCGGGCAGGAAGCCCATGAAGGCGATGAACGGCAGATAGACCCCTCCTATCAGCATGGCCGTCGAGTAGACCCAGGCCTTGCCCCGGCGTAACGACATTCGGTAGACCAGGGGAAGACAGAGCAGAACAACAATGATGGCCGCAGCCGTCAGCAGAGCGACGACGGTGCCCTCTGCCACGCCGAACTCCAGTCCGAACAGCTGGAGGGTGGCCGGGTTTCCCGCCTCC
>DAOUDQ010000387.1:0-4143 GCA_034431045.1 Dehalococcoidia bacterium
GCTTGGACATTCTCTTCGATCTTGGCCTTGACCTACGCGGGCTTGAGAGAGCCGTGGCCGATTTCGAGAGGGAGGTGGCCAGGGCAATCGCCAGCAATCTGGAGATCGCTGCCTACATCCAGGAGTTGGAGCGCCGGTCGGACGCCCTGTCGGAGGAAGAGGCGGCGGCAGGGGCGGGAGGTGCCGAGCTTCCTAGCGGCGACATTCTGATCGAGGAACTCGAGGACTTTCTCAAGGGCAGGCGAGAAGAGGAGCAGGAAGACTAGCCTCGCCAGCCAAGGCGCGGTTGAGTGGGTATCAGGCGCCGGGCGCGGCCTTTCCCCTACTCCGACTCGAACTCAAATAGCGGGCCGAAGTACTCGAACTTGCCCTTCCCGTTCTCCATGGTAGCGCGCAGCATCCTGCCGGTCTGGAGGCCGATGTGATCAGTGTCGCTGAAGCTTACGTTGACCTCGTCCAGGAGCAGGTCGCTGTGCCAGCCCTTAGTAGACTCAACGGTGTCCATGAGCCCCTCTCGGGTCAGGTTATCGCAGGTTCTGCTGAGGATGTCCACCGCCAGTTCGCCCACCAACTGGGCATAGATGCTGAAGTTGGTGGGCACAGGCCCTCCGTATTCCCTCATGATCTCCTGGTGCCTGGCCACTGCCGGGTCTTCAGTCATTGTCGCCAGCTTGAAGGCCTGGAAGGTGATGGCACCGTCCAGGAGTTCGGGCGAGACGAACTGAAACATTATATCGTCTGCAGCGGTGTAGCTCATGAGGACATCGGGGCGCCAGCCCAGGCGATCGGCCTCTATGATGGCCTGAGCGATCTGGCCGGGCCCGCTGTAAAGGACGACCACCTCAGCGCCAGCGTTCTTCATGTTAGCCACTTGGGACCTGATAGAGATGGCCGTGAGCTCGAAGCTCTCCTCGGAGACCAGTTCACTCCTATCAGGGTCGAGTCCATTCTTGACGCCTGCTAGGCCGTCCCAGCCTTCAGGGCCATTCTCGTAGAGGACGGCCACCTTCTTGCCTGGCAGGTTTTCGGAGATGTACTCGCCGTAGAAGGTTCCCTCGACGGTGTAGCTGGGGATCAGCGGGACGGTCCAGGGATGACCCTGTGGGTCGATGCCGAATCGGTGGACTCCTGCTGAGACCAGTATGTCGGGCACGCCTTTCTCGTTCAGATAGTCCCAGGAGGCGGCATGAGGGTCGTCTCCCAAAGAGCCGACCAGGGCGAAGACTTCATCTCGCTCCACCAGCTTGCGTACGGCCTCAAGGCCTACCGCCGGGTCGTTCTGGTTGTCTTCCATCTTGAACACGATCTCGCGACCGCAGACGCCCCCCTGGGTGTCGTTCACGTATTTGAAGTAGGCGTTTGTGGCGTCGGGGATCATGCGGAAGGCGGCGCCGAAAGGCCCACCAAGGATGAAATGACCTCCCAGAACTATCTCTGTGTCCGTGATGCCCGGCACCTCCTCCGCTGGCGTGACGGTCTCAGTCACCGTGGCCGCGGGCGTGCCGGCAGGGGTGACGGTCGCCTCCTCTTCCTCCTCTGCGCAGCCGCTCAGTAGGGGGATCGCCAGCAGGCAGGCCAGGAACAGAACGGCCAACAGAGCGCTCCACTTACCTGACAGGGGGATCACCTGCTTGCCTCTCATCTTAGTCCCTCCTATTACCATGAAAGTACTCTTCCAAAGTCTACCAGGATCGAACCCTGGAAGGGTAGGCCCTATTGGGCTAGATTCCACGCTGTGGTTGTGCCCTAATGCTCTTGAACTACTCCTCTTGCCCGTAAGTAAGTAGCGGGCCAAAGTACTCCCACTCGCCCTTGCCATCCTGCAGAACCACCTTCAGCAGCTTGGCGTTTCCGAGGGCCGTGTGGTCAGTGTCGCTGAAGGTGATGTTGACTTCCTCCAGGAGCAGGTCGCTGTGGTAGTCCCTAAGGGACTCGATGGCGTCCATCAGTGCCTCGTGGGTCAGGTTGTCGCAGGTCCTGCTGAGCACCTCCACGGCCACTTCTCCCAGCGACTGGGCATAAACGGTGAAGTTGGTGGGTGAGGGCCCACCGTAGTCTCGCATGATTTCATGGTGTTTGGCTATGGCCGGGTCGTCAGTCCAGTCCGCCAGCTTGTAGATTTGAGTGGTTATGGCACCCTCCAGGAGCTCGGGCGAGACGAACTGAAAGATTATGGGGTCGGAATTGACGTAGCTCATGAACCACTGGGGATGCCAGCCCAGGTGGTCGGCCTCCTTGACGGCTTGGGCAGTGTAGGCGGGGGTGGTGTACAAGACGACCACCTCGGCGCCGGCATTCTTCATATTGGTCACCTGGGAGCGAACAGAGACGGCCGTGCCCTCATAGCTCTGTTCGGAGACGATTTCATTCTTGTCAGGGTCGAGGCCATTCTTCACGCCTGCCAGACCATCGAAGCCATAGTCCTGATTTTCGTAGAGGACGGCCACCTTCTTGCCTGGCAGGTCTCCGGAGATATACTCGCCGAAGAACGTTCCCTCAATGGTGTAGTCGGGGATCATCTGAACCGTCCAGGGATGCCTCTGGGGGTCGGAGCCATACTTGTGAGATCCGGCGGAAACCAAGATGTCGGGCACTTCCTGCTCATTCAGGTAGTCCCAGACGCCGGAGTGGGGCAGGTCGCCCAAGGAGCCAACAACGGCGAACACCTTGTCGCGCTCCACCAGCTTACGCACCGCCTCAGCGGCCTTGGCGGGCTCGAACTGGTTGTCTTCCACCTTGTAGACGATCTTGCGACCGCAGACACCTCCCTGGGTGTCGTTGACGTACTTGAAGTAGGCCTCTGTGGCCTGAGGGACCATGGCGTAGACCGCCCCCATGGCCCCGGCGAGGGGAGCATCGGCTCCCAGGATTATCTCTGTGTCCGTGATGCCCGGTGCCTCCGCCGTGGCGGTGGGAGTGCCTGTCGCCGCGGGTGTGGGCGTGGCGCCAGGGGTAGGAGTCTCCTCTTCTTCCTCTCCGCAGCCGCTCAGTAGGGGGACTGCCACCAGGCAGGCCAGGAGCAGTGCAGTCAACCGGCTGGTGACCCTGCATGGCAGGTAGGTGAAGTAGCCAGTTTTCATCTTAATCCCTTCTCTCCCGCCTACGGGAACGATCTGCCCTGGGAGAAGGGACGTCACCGTAAGCGTAACGGTCCCGGCGGTAATCCCTTCTTCCAGGGACATATATAACACACAGATGGCGACAGGCCAAGCTCGCGGCCAGAGCCGCTGCAGATGGGCGCTGGCTCGTCGACGGACCCCTGGCCCTCCGCCAACGGGTCGCGGGGGAAGGGCAGGCCGGCCACAGAGAAGGCATAAAGTAACGCCTGGCTTGACCTATCGCCGCTGTCAATCCTATGATCGTCTTCGCCGACATCGGCCTAATTCATATTGTCTCGCCCAGCTCAGAGGCTGGACGGTGGCACTGATTTCTGGAGGGAAGTAGATGGGATGTTGACCAAGGCGATTAATGGCAAGATCCTCACGGTGAATCTCGGCTCGGGTGCCAGCGAGTGCCAATCGCTGCCAAAGGAGGTGTACCGCCGCTACATTGGCGGCTACGGTCTGGGTGTCCGCTTGCTCTTCGACCGCATCCCTCGGGGTGCTGAGGCGCTGGGTCCGGACAACATCCTCGGCCTCTTCCCCGGCCTCCTCACCGGCACCCTTCTGTTCGGGAGTCGCTATCAGGCCGTCGCCAAGTCCCCCAAGACCGGCGGCTGGGGCGACGCCAACAGCGGCGGTGACTTCGGCCCCTTCCTCAAGCGTGCCGGCTGGGACGGCCTCCTGTTCAGCGGCATGTCTGACAAGCCGGTCTACCTCCTCATCGAGGACGACAAGGCCGAGCTCAAGGATGCCAGCGACCTCTGGGGCCTGGACGCCATCACCAGCGAGGGCAGGCTGAAGGAACGCCACGGCAAGAAAGCCAGCATTGCCTGTATTGGGCAGGCGGGAGAGAATCTTTCCTACATGGCTGGCATCTGCAACGAGTACGGCCGCCTGGCCGGCCGCAGCGGACTGGGTGCTGTCATGGGCTCCAAGAAGCTCAAGGCCGTCGTCGTCCTGGCCTCCCGCAACATCCTGGCTGGCGACGACAAGAACGTGCGCAGCCTGGTGCGCACCTCTATCGACGAGTTCGGGCCCATTG
>DAOUDQ010000388.1:0-4111 GCA_034431045.1 Dehalococcoidia bacterium
ACCGAGCGCAGCTCGCCCGAAAGGCCCACCTCGCCGATGGCCACCAGGTCGCGGGGCAGGGCAGCGTCGCGATAGCTGGAGGCGATGGCCAGGGCCAGGCCCAGGTCGGCCGCTGGCTCGTGCACCCGCAGGCCGCCCACCACATTGGCGATGATGTCCTGGCTGCCCAGGGCCAGGCCCGCCCGCTTGGTGAGGACAGCGCAGACCAGCACCAGGCGATTGAAGTCCAGGCCGTTGGCGGTGCGACGGGGCGTGGCCAGCATGGTGGGGCTGGTGAGGGCCTGCACCTCCACCAGGAGGGGCCGGCTCCCCTCCAGGGTGGACACCACCACCGAGCCCACCGCCTCCTCGGCCCGCTCGGCCAGGAACACCTCCGAGGGGTTCTCCACGCCTATCAGGCCCGCGCCGGTCATCTCGAAGACGCCCACCTCGTTGGTGGAGCCGAAGCGATTCTTCACCCCCCGCAGCAGGCGATAGCTGCTGAAGCGCTCGCCCTCCAGGTAGAGCACCACGTCCACGATGTGCTCCAGCAGGCGCGGCCCGGCGATGTCACCCTCCTTGGTGACGTGCCCGACGATGCAGGTGGGCACCCCTGACCTCTTGGCCCACTGCATGAGGCGCATGGTGCACTCACGTAGCTGGCCGATGCTGCCAGGCGGAGAGGGGGCCGCCGCGGTGTAGACGGTCTGGATGGAATCGACGACCATGAGGGAGGGCTGGAGGGTCTCGGCCTCCTGGAGGGCACCGTCCAGGTTGGTCTCGCTGAGGAGGAAGATGCCCTCGCCGGCCGTGCCCAGCCGACGGGCGCGCATCTTGAGCTGCTGTGCCGATTCCTCGCCCGAGATGTAGAGCACCCGCCGCCGATCTCTCGCCGCCGCCAAGACGGCGACCTGCAGCATGAGCGTCGACTTGCCGATGCCGGGGTCGCCGCCCACCAGGATCAGAGAGCCGGGGACGATGCCGCCCCCCAGGACGCGGTTGAACTCTGGCAGGTCGACGACCAGGCGGGACAGCTCCTCGTCCGCCAACTCGCGCATCTCGACGGGGGCCGCCACCGCCGCCGCCACCCCTGACCCCTGGCGCTCAACCCTCTCCACGAAGCTGTTCCAGGTCTGGCAGTCGGGGCAGCGACCCAGCCACTTGGGGCTCTCCTGCCCGCACTCCTGGCAGACGAAGACCGTTCGGGGCCTACGTACCTCGGGCATGGCGGCTAGGGCCGATAGAAGAAAACAAAGTCGTTTCCCGCCAGCGTGGGGGCGATCTCCTCGTATTCGGAACCGGTCACGTTCCTCACGCCGTCTACTTCAGGATAGAACCAGTGCACCGCCGGCGCCAGATACAGCGCGGAATCAGCGAAGAACAGGGCCCTCGGCGGGTCCACCACGTAGAGGTTGCTACCGGCAGGTAGGGAAGGATAGGTCTCCTGCAGCTGAGTGACGAGCGCCTCCGAATCGCCCGGCCATTCGCTGAAGGTGCCCTGGTGATGAAGGGTACCCCAGGCGAGAAAGGGCACCACCGCCATAACCACGAGAACGGGCGCTGCCGCCCTAACCGCCAACCCCAAGGATGGTCGCCACCAGGGCACGGCCTCGAGCCAGCGCGGCACAGCGTCGACTAGACGAACCAGGAACATGCCGGAGAGGATAGCGAAGGCCCCCGAGGCCATGTACATATAGCGCCCTACCGTTAGCCACTGAATCCAATCCGCCGTGGAATAGGGGATGAGGGCCAGGTACCACCAGGCAACCACGAAGCGACCTGCCCGGCCACCCCTGAAGAAGAATTCCTCGTGCACCCTCATCAGGGCAATGGCTGCGAAGCCGGCGACTACAGGCAGCCAGGGCCCGAGAGATGTGAAAATGGGCACCAGGGCCCGGCCGTTGAACCAGAAAATGTTGGGGAACATGTGCCAGCCGAGGCTCCCCACGCCGACCTCGCCCTCGCCGCTCCCCACCGCCCTGCTGATGCTCAGTCGCAGCAAGGCATATATGGCCAGCACGACAAAGAAAGGAATGAACCTCAGCCACGCCTGCCACCGCCGCCAATCGTGAGGAGCGTGAACAAGGAAATAGTAGGCAGGCAGGACGAGAAATATAGACACTCCCGGTTCGCGTGAGCCCAAGGCTAGGACGGCGCAGGCAAAGGAACCGGCGCAGAGGAGGCCGCTCAGGACACCTCGCTCCTCCAGGGACCGCATGAACAGATAGATAGCGCTGAAGGAGAAGGTGGCTAGAAGGACCTCGGTGATGGCCGAGATCCAGGCGGGCGCCTCGTAATAGACAGGATGCAGCCCGTAGACCAGAGCAGCCACATAACTGGCAGGCGTGTTGCGGGTCAGCTTCCTGGCGATAAGCCAGACCAGCACAACGTTCAGCAGATGCAGCGATAGGTTGACCAGATGATAGGGGAATGGGTCAAGGCCGAATACCCTCTGTTCGCCCAGCATGGCCAGGTAGTAGACGGGACGATAGAGCTTCCCTGTGCCGAACATGCTCTCGCCGCCGTCGCCGGGGTCCAGCACACGCTGAACGTAGTCGCCGGCGCTGTGAGCGGCAGCAGCGCCCATGTGGATGAAGTCGTGGAAGACGAACCAGTCGTCCAGGGAGGGCAAATAGACCAGGGCGGTAAGGAGGAGGATGGCAGGAAGGGCCACGAAGGGTGCCAAAACTATCTGGGCCCGCGCTCTCGCCGCGCTCAGGCTGAGGGTCCTCACGTCGCTCTTCTCATCGGCTTTGGGTCATTATAGCAAAGAGGGAAGTCGTTCCCAACTTCCCCCTGTCCTTGGTTCTTGGCGGATAGCCCTTAGGTCAGGGCTGGCTCCGAGACGTTGATTAGGATGATCTCCTCGTTCTGGACGTCGATGCGGACGGTGTCGCCGGAGTGGAAGCGTCCCTCCAGCAGGGCCTCCGACAGGCGGTCCTCCACCTCGTTCTGGATGATCCGCCGCAGGGGGCGGGCGCCGAACACCGGATCAAAGCCCTTCTCGCCGATCCAGTCCTTGGCAGCGTCAGTCATGTCCAGGCCGATGCCCTTGAGAGTAAGCTGGCTCTCGATCTCCCGTATCTCTAGCTCCACGATCTGGCGGATATGCCCGCGGGAGAGGGCGTGGAAGACCACGGTGGCATCCACTCGGTTCAGGAACTCCGGCCGGAAGACGTTCTTCATGGCCGTGAGCACCTTGTCCTTCATCTTCTGATACTGCTCGTCCGAGGTCTTGGCATCCTCCGTCTTGGTGGAGAAGCCCAGTGCTGTCTCCTTGCGGATGAGGTCAGAGCCCACGTTGCTGGTCATGATGATGACGGTGTTGCGAAAGTCCACCCGTCTCCCCTTGGCATCGGTCAGGTGACCATCGTCGAAGATCTGGAGGAGCATGTTGAAGACCTCGGGGTGGGCCTTCTCGATCTCGTCCAGAAGGATAAGACAATAGGACTTGCGACGTACCGTGTCGGTGAGCTGGCCAGCGTCGTCGTAGCCCACATAGCCCGGCGGCGCCCCGATGAGGCGCGAGATGTTGTGGCGCTCCATGAACTCGGACATGTCCAGCTTGATCATGGCGTCTTCGCTGCCGAACATGAACTCGGCAACCACTCGCCCCAGGTGGGTCTTGCCGACGCCCGTCGGGCCGAGGAACATGAACACACCGATGGGCCGCTTGGGGTCTTTAAGGCCAGCCCGCGCCCGTCGTACGGCCTTGGACACGATGTGGATGGCCTCGTCCTGGCCAACCACCCGCTCATGGAGGACATCCTCCATCTGCAACAGTCGTTGCGACTCCTCGCTGGCGATGCGGGTCACGGGTATACCCGTCCACATGCTCACCACTTCGCAGATGTCCTCATCGGTAACCACAGGCTTGGTCTCGGCTCGCTCGGTTCGCCAGCCCCGAGCCATGCTCTCGATCTTGTCCTGAAGCGTCACCTCCCGCTCGCGGAGCTCAGCCGCGAACTCATACTGCTGGGTACTGATAGCGGCCTCCTTCTCCTTTCGCAGGCTCTCCAGGCCGCGCAGAGCCTCCTGAAGGGAGGGCGGGGCGTAGGAGCGCTTGATGCGCACGCGCGAGGCCGCCTCGTCCACCAGGTCGATGGCCTTGTCGGGCAGGAAGCGGTCGGGC
>DAOUDQ010000389.1:0-2932 GCA_034431045.1 Dehalococcoidia bacterium
AGTGACGCGAGCCCTGAAGGGCATCGACGCCTACCTGCTGGTGGCCAACAGCAGGGGCATCAACGTCTGGTGCGCCACCGCTGGCGGCCACTTCACCGCCGACGACGTGGTCTCGGTGATCAAGACCAGCGGCATCAACGACCTGGTGGACCACCGCCGTCTTGTTCTGCCCCAGCTTAGCGCCACCGGCATCGAACGAGCGGTGGTGGAGGAGAAGACGGGCTGGCGAGCGGTGTTTGGGCCCGTCTACGCCAGAGACATCCCCGCCTATCTGGACAATCACTATAAGAAGACAGAGGGAACGCGAACGGTCAGGTTCGACCTCCGCCAGCGGCTGGAGATGGCGATCATGTGGGCCTTTCCCGTCTCCGTCATCCCCCTGGCCCCTCTTCTCATCTGGTGGCGCCACCTAGTGCTGCCATTCGTGGCGGTGGTCTGGGCCATCGGCCTAGCCATGTTCGCGGGCTTCTTCTGGATTCCGGGGAAAGTGGTGCGGGCAGAGTCCCATCAGGGAGGCCCTAGCTTGGCCAGATATTTCGTCGTTTTCGACCCCCGGGCCCAAAAGGCCCTCCTAGTGTGGGCCCTTCTGATGGGTGCTCTCATTGCCTACGGCCGTCTGGCCAGCGATTGGCACTGGACCACCCTCTTTGGCTGGGGGCTCGTCACGTTGTTTGTGGCTCTGCTTATCAGCCTGGACCTAGCGGGTAGCACGCCCCTGTACAAGAGCGGATTGCATGAGGATAGGCTTCTCCACGTGGAGCTCGACCGCGACAAGTGCCAGGGGCGAGCTATCTGCCAGGAGGTGTGCCCCAGGGATCGCTTCCGCATCGATAGCAAGCTGCACAAGGCCAGCATGACCAGCGAAAACGAGTGCGTCCAATGCGGGGCCTGCATCGTCCAGTGCTCCGAGGATGCCCTAGCCTTCGTGGACCCCAGCGGAGGGCGAATTCCGCCCCAAGATATCCGCAAGTACAAGCTGAACCTGCTGGGAGAGCGCGCAAAGGCCTGCTAACCCTGCGGGCGGCCAGGCCCGCTGGAGGTGATATTGAGTCGTCAATAAGAGTTGACAAAATATCGTAATAAGGTTAAGATATGGCCTGTTGGTGCATTCTTACTGCGGCGGGTCGCGGAGAGAAATTCTCTTCGCAACAAGGGCCGCACACCCTTGGAAGACCCGCCTCCATATACAAAGGGAGGTATAAGAGAGTCGGGCGAAGCCTGGGGCTCGCCGATTTTCTTCCAGATAATCAATTACCGTAGGGGTTAGAGGCCGAATCCCCTTTTGGGGAACGGGGGACCCATTTTCCGGGGTGAATCCTGCCGGGGGCAGGTAGGGTAGTCTCTTTCAGCCCGAACCCGTCAGCTAACCCCGTAGGCCACTGAAAGAGGCATAGCGCTAGACGAAGGGGTGTGTGCCCGAGGCTATGCCTCGGGCGTATTTTTGCCGATCGCGCCCGCCTCATTCCCCTACAAGCACTCTCCCGAGAGGAGGGGGAAAGAATGGTGTCGATAGGCTACTCTTCGCCGATGCTTTCCGGGCCTTGTCCCCATTGTGATAATTGTCTATTCGAGCTGTCCGACATGTGGGGGCCTTTCTATGCCTGCGAGGAGTGTGGCTACGAGTTTGACCCTCTGGACCTGGAGCCGAACCACCTTCAGCCACAAGGCCAGCCCGCCTTTGCTGGCAGCCTCTGGCTAAACCGGGACAATGGCTCAGACGGAAGGAGGATGGTATGGCAGGCTTCCGGCGAAGTACGTGGTTTGCCCTTGGGCTGATGATGGGTGGACTCATGGGTGGTGCCCTCGGCCTGATATTGGCACCTCAGCCCGGCGAGAAGATGCGGCGATGGCTTCGCACCGGGATAGACCCAGGGGTGGCGAGGGTTAGAGGAGTGGCCAGTCGACTCAGAAGGAGCGAACAGCCGCCCAGCGAGATCGCCGAGGAGGCTTTGGAAGCGGAGGTTGAAGGGGTCGAGGCAACGGAGACGGCCAAGGCAGAGGCCTCGCCGGAAGAAACGGCTAGCGATGTCGCTTAGACCGAGGGCCGGCCGCTGATAGCCATCTCTCAGGCCGGAGCGAAGAGAGGTGAGCGGCGGGAGTACGAGTAGTTGCCCCTGAAATGGCCCTTGGCCTGAGTTGTAGCACTCTAGCTGAGCGCTATTCATTCCGCTGTCTTGACCCAGGCAGCCGCCGCCTACACGAGCCATCCCTCTAACGAAGTCCTCGCCTTTTCTTTCGCATCCCCCTGCACCTTGCCCAGTAGTATACTGGTAGCAAGGCATCAAGAACGTGCGAAGGCTGCTCATCCTGACCGTTCGTTCTATCCAGGAATTTGGCGACGACCGCTGCGCTCACATGGCGGCCGCCATTTCTTACTATGCCCTCTTCTCGCTGTTCCCTCTGCTTATCTTCATGGTGTCGATATTCGGCATCTTCCTCCAGAGCAGCAGCCTTCAGGAAGACCTAATAGACAAGGTGTTGGAGTTCATTCCCCTTACCTCAGGCGAAGGACGAGATGAGGTGAGAGAGGCGATAGGCGCCATCGCCGGCATCAGCATTCCCCTGAGCATAGTGGGACTCCTGGGCCTGGCCTGGTCGGCCAGCGCCATGTTCGGAGCCATCCGCACTTCCCTAAACATAGCCTGGGATATCGAGACCTCGCGCCATTTTGTCAAGCAGAAGCTACTGGACCTGGGCATGGTGGCCGGAGTAGGGGTGTTCTTCCTGCTGTCCATCGGCACGACGGCGCTCCTGCGCACGACCCAGGAGGCCAGCTCGGACATTCTCGGCCCTCTGTCCAGCAACACTGCCTTCTTCTGGCGAGCCATACCGTACTTGATGCCGGCGATATTCTCTTTCGGGGCCTTCATGGTGCTCTATCGCTTCGTGCCCAATGCCCCCGTCAAGATCGGCGATGTCTGGTCGGGAGCAC
>DAOUDQ010000390.1:0-3361 GCA_034431045.1 Dehalococcoidia bacterium
CTGATCACCTTGTGCAGACACAGCTCCACACTCTGACCAACATCTATGGCCGTGGGCGCCCCACTCACACAGTCACCGGCCAGCACCTCCTGGCTCAGCGACAGGTCCACCTGATCCCAGGCGTTCACCGTGAGCTGAATGGAGGCCGAGTTGTTGAGCGGGTTCGAATCGGTGATGTCCGGAGTGGTGATGACAACAGAGTCCTGGAAGTCGAACACGTGGGTGGAGGGCCCATAACAGTGGATGGTGAAGTTGTCGTCCCTGCTGACAGGAATGCCCGCCGGCAGCGAGACGCTCCACACAATCGGCCCGGACGGGGTGATGGTGCAGCCAGGTGGCGCTGTAACAGTCAAGGTGTCCACGACATCCACCGGCTCGTAGGGCCCATTGTTGCGAATAACCTGACGGGTGCAAATGGTAACGTCCTGGCTCACGTCGATGTCGGTCGGGGCGGGCCCAGTGCACTCGCCGGTGCTGGGGTCAGGGGTGCCCACCGTCAGGCTGACCTTCTCGACGTCCGTGTCAGGCGGTGGCAGGATGGCCTTGGGCTGAATGCTGCGGTCGCGGCTGCCAAGGCCGGTGCCGGGCGCGTCCATGGACATGTGGAAAGGAGCGCCACTAATGCTGCTGGCACCAAGGCCAGGGCCCCAATCGAGCTCGGAGGCCAGGTGACCGCCCCACAGTAGCCAGACTGTGGGCTGGTCGGGGACTATCTCGAGAGCATACGACTTGGATCCATCCGGGGGGCAAACCGTTGAAGGGTCAGGCCCCAGTTGGGTCCCTGTAAAATGGCCTCCCCACAGCCGCCACTCTCGGTCTATTTCGGCATCGTCATACGTAATGCTGGGGTCGTCGTTGATGGCGAGGGTAGCACTTGGGATGGGGCTGCCTGGCCCTGGGTCTGCCAGGGATGGCGAGCGGTCGCGGTCGTAGCCGGTCAGGAAATCGTAGGCGTTCGGGCCCCCCTTGTTGCAGCGATACGTGATGGTGATATCATAGGCCGTCCCGACGCTCGCGCTGTCGATACGCAGCATGAAGGGAATAGACTCACCCTCGTGATAGGCCGAGTTCTGCGCATTGAGGTCACCGTGCCGCCATATCGCGCTGACATCTGCCCACTGGGAGAGGTCATACTGAATGCCGACCGCCGCGGCAGAGGGCACGCCGCCGGAGGGCGAGGCTCTCCCGCTGCCTAACGCAATAACAGCGGCCAAACCAAACAGGGCAAACAAGGAAACCCACAGCCGCAGTCCTTTAGCGGAAACCATCTTTGTCTCCATCTTGGTCCCTCCACACCTTACCTACGCGGAGAACGCCACCTGTTGTGGCATGACCTTATGTCAACGAATAATTTCCACAAGTCTAACATAACCTATAGTAATCTTCAACCCCCTTAGAGACCAATCCATTTAGGAGAGGGTGCGAGAACTGGCTCCTTCTTATGGCAATTATGCCCGGAACCAGGTGAAAAAGCCACGATCTTCGCCGCCAGCAGCGTGAAGAGAGGGTGAAAAAGGGTAAATGGCAGCCGCGGCCAACTGAAAGGCCCACCCTCTCATGCCGAGGATGGACCCGGGGCATAGCAAAAGGCGGGCCGCCAAGAGCGGGAGGGGGCCCAGCCCTTGATCAGAGCACTTGTCTCCGTGACCCGCCATATATTAAGACGCACTGGGTGCCAAAAAGATTCGCCCCGCAACGAGCTTTTCCCGGGTCTCGGCATCCCTTAGGCGGCCGCGAGGCCCCTGCCTACCTATATAGCTAAACCCGCCCCTTGGCCAGGGACGGGCCCAGCGTCTGGGTTGCAAGAGCGGGAGGGGTGCGGCCCTTGTTTACCCATCTAACAAAACGTTGCCAACCCTAATTAGATTCGGCTGATCGGCGAACACTACGAAAAAGCAATAACAAACAATTGCCAGGGCTATTGACAAACAACGGTGAACAGGTATCATAGCGCTAGTATTACCTGACGAGCAGGTGATAGGTGCCTGCAGGAGAGCCTTGGGGCCACAGCAACAGTTGCAGCGCCGAGCGTGTGGATGTCTCCACAGCGAGACGGTGGTTGGGCTTTCCGAAAGGGATCATCAAGCGCCGGGGCTTTTGCCTCCCCTGTCCAGGCTTGGTCTGGAGTCGACCGGGAGGTAAAGCCCTGTGCTTTTTGAGAAAGGAGGATAGCGAATGAAGGCTAAGCGTGGCCTGATATGCTCTCTGGCGGCCTTAGCGGTATTGCTGGCGGTGGTTGTGGTTGTGGCCCAGTGGGACATGGCGAAGGCTGCCACCTTCAACCCCACGCTTGTCGTCACCGTGTCGGACGACACGGCCGAGGCCAACGCCGACAGGACGAGCGACTTCAACATACCGGCCGGGGACGCCAACTACGCGGTGCTCGTGGACTTTGTACCTGTCGAGTTTAGCCTAGCGACCGACGTACCCCTTGGGGCCTATGTGGGCACCATAGAGGCGCTGAGTACCCTGGGGCTCCTTAACAACCCCTGCGACACCGCCCTCCCGGTGACCATTCCCTTGCTCAACGCCAGTGTCGACACGGCAGACACGCTGACCTGGGACGACAGCTACACCGACGCTGACGCCAACGGGCTTGCCGACGGTGTGGAGAAGTATCCGGACCTCCTGACCCGTATCTTCCCCGGGCTGACTCCCACAGCGCGCATGTTCGGCGTGACGTCTGCGGCTGGCTCGGCGGTGACTATGAACGTAGTCACCTTTGAGGCGGGATCGACCTTGTTTGGCACGGCGTTTGATGCCGCCCTGGGCCGCGCCGTGGTATGGGTTCTCAACGACATCGGCGACCCGGGCGCGGAGCCGGCGCCCAACCCCATAACCGACTTCTGCACGCCTCTCAGTGCCACCATTACGACCTTCGGCGTCAGCAAGACCGACGCCACGATAACGGCGGTTGAGGGCGGCGACGTGGTGAGTACCAACCCCACCACGGGCGGCGACTACACCTTCACCAACTACGCCGCCAGCAACCTGGACACCGACGACGATGGCGTGGACAACGGCCTGGACACCTGCCCCTATGACGTCGACACGGGCCTGGACGACGACAACGACGGCCTCGACAACGTGTGCGACCCCGATCCCGCCGTCGCCAGCGCTGGTCTGGACGAGGACGGGGACGGCTACATGAACCGCGGCGACAACTGCCCCCTGGTGGCCAACGGACAGGCGGAGGCAGACAACCAGGGTGACAGGGACGTTGACGGCATAGGCGATGCCTGCGACGATAATGCGGACGCCCCCGACGGCGAAGCTACTGAGGTCTACCTCACGTCCACGGTGACCATTGCTGGCGCTGCGCCGGAGACGCCGGAGGTCACACCCGAGGTCACGCCTGAGG
>DAOUDQ010000391.1:0-1755 GCA_034431045.1 Dehalococcoidia bacterium
CACCACCCCCAGCGGCGGGGCAAGACCTACCGGCCGCCGACAGCGGAGGATGAACGCGTGTACCGGGAGGCAAAGGCGGCGCTGCAGGAAAAGCGCGAACACCTGATGCTGGAGTGGGGGATGGACCCGGTGCCGGATGAGCCGTTGCCGTTGATGAGTGGGGTCTTCAATGTGCCACTCTACGGCATGACCACCTGGGGCTCCCTCTTCAACGCCCGCCAGCAACTGGCTCTCATCGCCTTCGCCGACAAAGTGCGCCAGGCCCACGAGCGGACGGTGGCGGAGGGGTACGAGCCGGAGTTTGCCAAGGCGGTGGCAACGTATCTAGGGCTAATCATCAGTTTCTTGGCAGACCATAATGCTGGACTCTGTCAATGGAGAGGGGGTACAGAAGATGGCAGCCATGTTTTTGGCAGACAAGCATTGCCTATGAACTGGGATTATTTTGAGGTCAATGCTTTTAGCGGTTCCACGGGGTCAGTCAATGCTGCGGTGTCGAAAGTTGCTCGCGTGATTGATCACTTGTCTTTTCCTGATTCCTCCCCAGCCTCTACCGTCACCCAATCCTCAGCCACCCAACTTTCCTACCCCGACGCCCACTTTGACACCGTCCTCACCGACCCGCCCTACTACATCAATGTGCCATATGCTGATCTCTCCGATTTCTTCTACGTCTGGCTCAAGCGCACGGTGGGCCATCTCCATCCGGACCTCTTTTCCACACCTCTCGCGCCGAAGTCACAAGAAATCTGCCAGATGCAGCATTGGGACCCTGAGCGCTATGCCGAAAAGACCAAGGAGTGGTTCGAGAAGATGCTAACCAGGGCATTCGTGGAAATCCACCGCGTGCTGAAACCCGGCGGCGTTGCGGTCATCGTCTACGCTTACAAAACCACAGAGGGTTGGGAGACGGTCACCAACGCTTTGCTAGACTCTGGACTCGTGATGACCGGTGCCTGGCCACTCCACACCGAGATGCAGGCCCGCTTGCGTGCACGGGAATCTGCTACTTTGGCCTCCTCCATCTACATCATCGCCCGCAAGATGGCCCGCCAGCCCACCGGCTTCTACAACGAGGTGCGGGAGGAACTGCGCCAGCACCTGGACCGCAAACTGCAGCGCCTCTGGGAGGAGGGCATCGGCGGGGCGGATTTCTTCATCGCCGCCATCGGTTCGGCCATCGAGGTCTTCGGCAAGTATGAGCAGGTGATGGACTACGAGGGCAACGTCATCCGCGCCGACCGCCTGCTGCAGGACGTGCGCACCATCGCCACCGACTACGCCGTGCGCCAGATTCTGCGGGACGGCTTCGCCGGCGAGGTCAGCGACCTAACGCGCCTCTACGTCCTCTGGCGGTGGAACTTTGGCCAGGCGCGGGTGCCCTTCGACGAGGCCCGCAAGCTGGCCCAGTCCTGCGGCGTGGATCTGGCGCGGGAGTGGAACCGAGGCGGCTTTGTCAAAAAGGAGCGGGAGTTCGTGCGCCTCCTGGGGCCACAGCGGCGCAAACTGGACGACCTGGAAGACGCCCGCGAGTTGATAGACGTGCTGCATCGAGTCCTGCTGCTGTGGGAAAAGGGGCGGCGGGAGGAGATGGTGCAGGCCCTGGCAGCCAGCGGGTACGGCCGCAGCGAGGCCTTCTACCGCGTCGCCCAGGCCGTCTCCGAGACCCTGCCCAACGAGAGCAAGGAGAAAAAGCTCCTGGACGGCTTCCTGGCCGGCCGCGAGCGGGTGCGGGAGGAAGTGGGGAAGGCTGTG
>DAOUDQ010000392.1:0-1673 GCA_034431045.1 Dehalococcoidia bacterium
GACAACATCCTGTACGAGATCTCCAATGAGAATCACCCGCCTTCGACCGACTGGCAGTATCACATGATCCGCTACATCCACAACCACGAGAGAACCAAGCCCAATCAACATCCCGTCGGCATGACGTTCCAGTACAAGGGCGGCAGCAATGCCGCGCTGCTGAAGGGCCTCGCCGAGTGGATCTCGCCCAACCCCGAGGGCGGTTATAGGGACAATCCGCCGGCCGCCGACGGCACCAAGGTAATCCTTAACGACACCGACCACCTGTGGGGCATTGGCGGCAATCAGCAATGGGTATGGAAGAGCTTCCTGCGAGGACTCAACCCAATCTTCATGGATCCCTACGCAGGCGTGGCTCTCGGCAAGCGCTTCGATCCGAAGTGGGAGCCAATTCGGCGGAGCCTGGGGTACACGCGACGCTTTGCCGAGCGGATGAACCTGGTGGCTATGACAGCCGGGAACGACTTGTCTTCTACGACGTACTGCCTGGCGAACCCGGGGGTCGAGTACCTCATCTATCAGCCCGAACCCGATGAGCCGTTCACGGTCAAACTGCCGCCCGGCCAATACCAGTTCGAGTGGTTTAATCCCAGCACCGGGGAAACGGTGGAGCCCGGTTCCCCGGAATCAGAAGATGGCGAGCGATCCTTCACCCCTCCGTTACAGGGCGACGCAGTGCTCTATCTCGTCAGCAGATCCGCTGGTTAAGAGTGTGTTCAAGAAGTCGCTGAGCGGGCCAATCGGCGTGCCATCAGGTGAATCATTGCCAGATGGAGCATGGTCTCGCTGGAACGGGGATGGTACTCATAATCCTTACTGAGCCGACGGTATTTGCCGAACCAAGCAAAGGTTCGCTCCACCACCCAGCGGTGGGGCAGCACTTCAAACCCGACCGCGTTGGCAGGCCGCTCAACGATCTCCAGCACCCACTGGCACTGCCTTTTCACCCAATCCACCAACCGGCCCGCGTACGCCCCGTCAGCCCAGATCTTTTTGAGCCTCGGAAGGCCGCCTTTGACTTTCCTGAGCAACTCTTTGGCTCCGTCCCGGTCCTGCACGTCGCCCGGATGTACCACCACCTCCAACACCAAGCCCAGGGTGTCGACCAGGATATGACGCTTGCGCCCAGTCACTTTTTTTCCAGCATCATAGCCACGAGGGCCCCTTTTTCCGTGGTTTTCACCGACTGGCTGTCCATCACCCCGGCACTGGGCTCGGGCTGCTTGCCAGCCGCTTCGCGAGCCTGTCGGCGCAGCGCATCGTGGATGCGTTGTGCCGTCCCGTCATCGCGCCACTTTCGATAGTAATGGTACACCGTCTGCCACTTGGGCAGATCATGGGGCAGATGCCGCCACGCGCAACCGGTGCGCAGCAGGTAGAACAGGGCATTGAGCACCTCGCGCATGGGATATTTGCGAGGCCTGCCACCTGGCTTTGCCGGCGGCAGCAACGGCTCAATGATTTGCCATTCGGCATCCGTCAGGTCTGTGTCGTAGGCTTGCCGTCTCATGATCCGTCTCCTGGTGCGATGTAGACTGTAGCTGTAGCAGCGACGGCACACCATTATATCACAAAACCGGACTTTTTGAACACACTCTAAGCGTAATGCCGCGCAGATCACGACTGAACAGGGCGTTGCTGAACGCCAGAAGCGTCAGATTCGGCTGTCCCAC
>DAOUDQ010000393.1:0-2781 GCA_034431045.1 Dehalococcoidia bacterium
GGCAACGCCCGCATCTTCGGCACCGGCGCCTCGGACCGAGAGTCGGCCCTGGCCTCCAAGAAGGTGATCATCTCCGCCGAGGAGATCATCGACACGCAGGAGATCCGGCGCGACCCAGGCCGCACCGCCATCCCCTGCTACGCCGTGGACGCCGTGGTGCACGCCCCCTTCGGCGCCCTGCCGGGGGCTGTTCAGGGATACTACGGCGCAGACGTCCCCCACCTCATGGAGGTAGTGGCAGCCGTCCTGCTCGGCATGATGGAACCCTACCTGGAGAAATGGGTCTACGGCGTGGACTCGCATCAAGACATGCTGGAGAAACGGATGGGGGTGGCCAAGCTCCTGGAGGTACAGAAGCGCATGAAGATAACGGAGGGATATAGAGCATGACCAAGGCGACTCACTTCAACGAGAGAGAGCAACAGATCTGCCTTGCTAGCCGCCTGATCGAGGACGGCAGGACCTACTGGGTCGGCGGCGCCGGCAGCCCCCTGGCGGCCATCCTGCTGGCCAAGAAGCTCTACGCCCCCACCGCCATGTACGTGACCGAGGACGGGGTGGTGGCGCCCGAGCCAGCCCTCCCCTTCGACCCGCTCATGAGCATGGTCAGCGCCGAAGCCGGCTATCGCGCCCTTCAGTGGGTCAACATGAACTCGGTGGGCTTCCATGCCCAGGCGGGCTTCATGGACTACGGCATTGTCAATGCCCTGCAGGTCGACCGCTACGGCAACATCAACTCCACCGCTATCGGTGACTACGAGGGCGAGCATCGCCGCTTTGGTGGCCCCGGCGGCGGCGACTCTATCGCCGCCCTATGCTGGCGCACTATCGTCATGACCGATCAGCAGAGGCGCAAGTTCGTGCCCCGGGTGGACTTCATCTCCTCGCCCGGCTTCCTCGACGGCTCGCCCAACGCCCGCGAGATGGCGGGGCTACCCCGCGGCACCGGTCCCTGGCGGGTGGTTACCTCCTGTGCTGTCTTCGACTATGACGACAACCGCCAACTGCGCCTCCTGGGCGTGTCCCCCTTCGTAACGGTCGAGCAGGTGCTGGCGGAGATGGACCTCGAGCCGGCCATAGCCGACAAGATCGAGACGCTGGACACGCCCACCGACGAGCAACTGGTGCTCCTGCGCAGCGAGCTGGACGTGCGCGGCCAGATCACCGACGTCGGCCGCTGGATCGAGCTGCGCGACGACAGGTTCGTCTTCGCCGACCAGCCCTAGCGGCGGCAGGTCCATGCCTGGAAGCCGCTAGCCTCCGGCACAGATGCCCCGCGGAAAGCGATTAGGGCCCACCCCTTGCACTCGCCCCTAGTCCACCATCATCGACGCCACGCGCTCCGGCGCGATCTTGAGGATGATCCGCTGCTCGCCGGGCTGCCGCCACGGATAGCTGTCCCGCCCCAGGTACTTCTTGGCCAGCCTGTCGATGTGCTCCTCCGCTCCCTCCCTGGTGATCTCCACTACCCGCCCGCGCACCGAGGCGAAGGCATAGGGACTCTCGTGCCTGAGCACGTCGATGGCAACGCGGGGGTCGCGCCGGATGTTCCTGGGCTTTTGCCTGCCCTCTGCCGTGTTCACCAGGATATGCCTTCCGTCAAAGTCGACCCACACCGGGGTCACCTGCGGCGACCCGTCTGGCATCAGCGTCGCCAGGTGGGCGAAATTGGCCTCCTCGAAGAGCTTCCTGACGCCTTCCGACATTTGACCTGCCATCGCTCGTCCTCCCTTCAGAGCTGAGTACGGCTATGCCTCCTCCGACGCACGATCATGCCCCAGCGTCCCGACCTCACTCCACCTCAGCGGAACAGGTCCCTCTCCTCCGGCCGGATGAGCTCCCGCGCGGAGCCTTCCGCCCGCTGGTAGTCGAAGCCGCGCACGATGGCCACCGGCACCCGCGAGAGCTTCCTCATCACTAGCTCCGCCGCTGCCGCCAGCTCGTCCCCCACCGCCATCGTGCTCACCCGCAGGACGTAGCCGTGGGGGTCAGTTTGGCCCACGTAGTCCTTGATGGGGCTCATGCCCGCCACGCCTATGGCCACGTTGGTGTGGCCCTCCCGCCAGGGCCGACCGAAGGTATCGGAGATGATCACCGCGATCGAGGTGCCAGCCTTCTTTTCCTGTATGGCCGCCCGAATCCGCTCCGCCGATTGGTCAGGGTTCTGGGGCAGGAGGGAAACCATGCCGCCGCCGACGTTGGAGGTGTCGACGCCAGCATTGGCGCAGACGAAACCGTGCTTGGTCTCGCAGATGATAACGCTCCCCTCTTGGCGGACGATGCGGCGGCTCTCTCCCAGGATCACCTCCAGCAGGCGTGGGTCTTTGCCCGTCCGGCCAGCCAGCTCCCGGGCGTAGGGCGACGGCTCCACCTGGCGCAGGTCCACCAGGCGCCCCTCGGCCTTGGAGACGATCTTCTGGGTCACCACCAGCACGTCGCCGTCCTCGACGTCCACGCCCTGCCCCCGAACGGCTTCCAGGATCAGGGCCGCCAGGTCGTCGCCGGGGCCAACCTCGGGCATGCCAGCGACAGCGATGATCTGCACTTGGAGAGCCATGGCGTCCGCCCGGGCCTAGCCCCTGGCGCTGGTAGGGACTCCGGCGATCTTGAGGGAGGTATGGGCCTTGTAGATCTTGTTGAGGTTCAGAAGGAGGGCGGTGAACTCCTCCAGATAGCGGCTGTTGGCCAGAGGGCCCCCGTCCAGGGCCCGCACGCCCCCTATCTTTTCGGCCAGGGCCATCACCCGCTCCTTGGCCTCCCGATGGTCAGCGCACACCAGCA
>DAOUDQ010000394.1:0-3150 GCA_034431045.1 Dehalococcoidia bacterium
GGCTACGAGGTGCACTCGTCCCCGTCGCTAAACTTCCCCTCGATCCATACCTTCAGGCTCTCTATGTCCTCGGGGGCCACCCACTTCTGTGTCGTGCGGTCGCCCTCCTTCAGGTAGAACCTGTACCCGCCCGATGGCTCGGCGGCCTGGGCGATCACCCAGTGGTACGCATCTGAAGGCGCGTAGCACGGTCGGCTCCCCCACGAGGGCTCTCCACTGGAGTATGCGAGCACGTTGCCGTCGGCGTCGTCCACGCGCACGTACATGCGGGCCCCGGCGCAGGCCGGGTCGACACCGCTGATCGTCACCCATTCGACACCCTCGTAGGGGCCGGGAATGTCGTTCACCGCCCACGCGTCAACCTGCACGCCGGTGCCGTCGCACCACAGGCTGCCGTCAGTGCCCGCCTGGATCACGCTCCCGCTCACGCCCAGGCTGGCCGCGGCGCCAAGGACGACTCCGAACAGCGCGCCACCCACCATCAGGGCCACGATAATCCGCTTCATCTTCTTCTACCTCCTATGGCCTGAAATTCCCTTGCCTACGGCCGTTGCGGGCGCCTTGCGCCCGTCGGCCCGCTGTCGTAGCCTTTCCGCGCCGCCTCACCTCCTCTCCGTGCGGGAGGAAGCGGGGTTAGCGTAGGGGACCAAAAGGGGGATTTTTTTCGCGAGCCGCTTGCGCCGCTAGCCCGGCCTCGGTTATGATCAGAAATGGCAAAGGGGTGTGGTGACTCGCGCTTCCTATTGCCAGGCTCCGGCGGTTGCGGCCGTCCGGGGCCCTTTTTGTCCCCTATCCTATCGCCTATCCGCTAGCCCCAGCTCCCTCCCATGTAATAGTAATCGGCAACGGTCCGTTGCCGATTCCACCACTCCTTCGAGGCCGGGAAGTCTGCCCCCGGCAGCCCACCGCCGCACCTCGGTCTAACGGCCCTGATACTGTTGTAATGGGTCTTGCCGCTGACACTATATACACCCATTGACGTAACGTTGTCAACCCGTTAGCCAAAAATAATGCCCTCTATTGAAATATTTATAGCCCTGGCCAGGTGCTGGCGCCAACGTTTATACTGAGGCCTGCCGGCAGGCAGGCCCACAACCAAGCAGGGAGGACAACATGGCTGACTTCACCAACATCATCTACGAGAAGAAGGGGCGCATTGCCTACGTCACCATCAATCGGCCCGAGCGCATGAATGCCGTCGACCCCGACACCAGCCGCGAGCTGCGCCAAGCTTTCAGCGACTTCCACAATGACGATGGGCTGTGGGTGTCCATCCTCACCGGAGCGGGAGAGAAGGCATTCTCGGCGGGGGCCGACCTGGTGGCCATGGCCCAGGCCTTCGCCAGCGGCGACGCCAGCGCCTACGACGTGCCCTTCGGCGGCATCACCAGGGGCTTCCAGACCTGGAAGCCTATGATCGCCGCCATCAACGGCTACTGCCTGGCCGGTGGCCTGGAGCTGACCCTCTGCTGCGACATCCGCGTGGCTGCTGAGCACGCTACCTTCGGCCTGCCCGAGCCCACTCGCGCCATCATGCCCGGCGCCGGCGGCACCCAGAGGCTGCCGCGGGCCATCCCCCTGACCTTCGCCATGGAGATCCTCCTCACCGGCGGCCGCATCGACGCCCAGACCGCCCTCCGCTGGGGCCTGGTGAGCCACGTAGTGCCCCTCGCCGAGCTCATGCCCAAGGCCGAGGAGATCGCCAACGCCGTCTGTGAGTGCGGGCCGTTGGCCGTGCGGGCCATCAAACAGGCGGCCTATCGGGGCCTGAGCATGACCCTGGAGGAAGGGCTGGCCCTGGAGTCCAAGCTCCAGGCCGATGTCTTCGGCACCGAGGACGCCCGCCAGGGCCCCCTGGCCTTCGCCCAGAAGCGCAAGCCCCAGTACAAGGGGCGGTAGGCGAAGTTGACACAGCCCTTCGCCTCTGATAGCATCGTTGCCACAGCTGAATAGGCCCTCTTATCCAGAGTGGTGGAGGGAACGGCCCTGCGAAGCCCGGCAACCAGCCCCAACATGCGGGGGCAACGGTGCCAATGCCAGCACCCTGCTTTAGGTGGGGGCACGATAAGAGGTGGGTTGGATCTCACGCGCAAAGCCTCTTCGAATTGGGCCGAAGAGGTTTTCGATTTGTAGATGAGCACTCTACAGCCCTGGCCAGCTAAGACAATGGCGATGTCCCGCCCCGACGAGGTCGGGGCAATGGGAGAGGGCATCACACTGCCATGAACAGGCAGTGGCCAAGCAAGGGGGGATCGCCAATATGTCTTACGCTAGTCATTTACGCTGTAGAGAATGCGGACGTTGCTATCCGCTAGAGCCCTTCCACGTCTGCGAGTTCTGCTTTGGCTCCCTCGAGGTAAGCTACGACTATCAGGCCATCGGGCGGCACATCAGCCGCCAGCGCATCGAAAGGGGTCCCCTCACCGTCTGGCGCTACAGTGACTTTCTGCCCGCCGACAGGGAGCAAGCAGTGGACATCGGCGCTGGCTTCACGCCCCTTCTGCCGGCTCAGAACCTGGGCGAGGCCCTGGGCCTGCGCCACCTGTACATCAAGAACGACTGTGCCAACCCCACCTGGTCGTTCAAAGACCGGGTGGTCACGGTGGCCAGCACCAAGGCCCGTGAATTCGGCTTCGATACCCTGGCCTGTGCCTCCACCGGCAATCTGGCAAACGCCGTGGCCGCCCACGCCGCCAAGGGAGGGCTGCAAGCCCTCGTCTTCATCCCGGCCGACCTGGAGCAGGGCAAGATCGTCGGCTCGGCCATCTACGGCCCCACCCTGGTGGCTGTAAAGGGCAGCTACGACGATGCCAATCGTCTGTGCAGCGAGCTGGCCGACAGGTACCCCTGGGCCTTCGTCAACATCAACGTCCGCCCCTACTACGCCGAGGGCAGCAAGACCCTGGCCTACGAGGTGCTGGAGCAGCTTGGCTGGCTGGCCCCCGATCACTGCATCGTCCCCATGGCCAGCGGCTGTCTGCTCACCAAGGTCTGGAAGGGGATTAAGGAGCTGGCCTGGCTGGGCCTGGTGGATTGGGCCCACACCCGCATGTCGGGGGCCCAGGCCGAGGGCTGCTCGCCCATCGTCGAGGCCTGGGAGCGCCACAGCTTCAACATCCGGCCGGTGCGTCCCAACACCATCGCTAAGTC
>DAOUDQ010000395.1:0-1855 GCA_034431045.1 Dehalococcoidia bacterium
GCATGCTCAAGAAAGAGGCCCTCAAGGTGGAGAAGGAGATAGCCCGCCTGAATCGCCACCTGGTGGGCATCAAGGAGATGACCAAACTACCCGGCGCCTTGTACGTGGTCGACCCCTTTAAGGAGAGCATCGCCGTGGCCGAGGCCATCCGCATGGACATACCCATCGTGGCCATGGTGGACACTAACTGCAACCCTGACGAGATCGACTACCCCATCCCGTCCAACGACGATGCCATTCGGGCCATCAAGCTTGTGACCGGCCGCATGGCCGACGCCGTCCTGGAGGGCCTGGCTGCCCGCGAGTACGCTGCCAAGGAGGCCCTGGAGGCGGTGGACGTCGGAGCCTTCCAGGAGACGGGCTACGTGGCCTCTCCCGACGAGCCCGCACCCGAATACATCAGCGAGGGCGAGGAGGCGCCGCCCGCATACGTGGCCGAGCCCGAAGAGCAACCGCCCGAAGCAGTGGACCAACCGCAGGAGCCACAGCCAGAAGAGGCAGCTGAAGGGGAAGCTGAAGCACAGCCGGAATCAGAACAGCAGCAGGAACAAGAGGTAGCCAGCGAATAGCACAACAGGCCTGGGACAGGACATGATGGCTGTTTCCGCGGAGACCGTCAAGAAATTGCGCGAGCTTACTAGCGCCGGGATGCTGGATTGCAAGAAGGCCCTGGAAGAGGCCGGGGGAGAGCTGGAGAAGGCCAAAGAGATCCTCCGTCGGCGGGGCGTTGCCATGGCCGAAAGGAAGGCCGCCCAAGAGACGCGGCAGGGCTTGGTGGAGGCCTACATCCACCCCGACGGCCGCCTGGGCGCGCTGGTGGAACTGAATTGCCAGACCGACTTTGTGGCCCGCACCGACGGGTTCCGGGCCTTAGCTCACGACCTAGCGATGCAGGTGGCAGCCACCGACCCCCAGCACATCGCCCCGGAGGAACTACCAGCAGGCAGCGACGGCAACCCTCAGGAGCTCTGCCTGCTGGCCCAGCCCTTCATCAGAGACCCCAGCCGCACTATTCAAGACCTAATTAACGACACCATAGCCAAGACCGGCGAAAATATCAGAGTGCGCCGCTTTGCCCGCTTCCACTTAGGGCGCTAAAGGCAGGTGGCCCGTGGCCACGTCACCGTACAACCGCATCCTCCTGAAGCTCAGCGGTGAAGCCCTCATGGGTGACCAGAGTTACGGCATAGACCCCGACACCCTGGCCCTCATCGCTGATGCGATCAAGAATGTGCTAGACATGGGCATCGAGTCAGCAGTTGTGGTGGGCGGCGGCAACATCTTTCGCGGCTCCGATGCCAGCGCCGCCGGCATGGATCGAGCCACCGCCGACTACGCCGGCATGCTGGCTACTATCATTAATGCCCTGGCCCTCCAGGACGCCCTAGAGAACCTGGGCGTCACCGTGCGTACCCAGTCGGCCATCGCCGTTCAGGCAGTGGCCGAATCCTATATTCGCCGCCGGGCCATTCGCCACTTAGAGAAGGGGCGAGTGGTTATCTTCGCCGCGGGCACCGGCAATCCCTACATGACTACCGACACGGCGGCCGCCCTGCGAGCTGTCGAGATCGATGCAGACGTTCTACTCATGGCCAAGAACAAGGTGGACGGCGTCTACGATGCCGACCCCACCAAGGTTGCCAGCGCCCGCCGCTTCCAAACGCTCAGCTACATGGAAGCCCTCAGCCGTCGTCTGGAGGTCATGGATAGCACCGCCCTCTCCCTGTGCATGGACAACAACCTCCCCATCATCGTTTTCGACCTGCGAGCGCCCAATAGCATCGCGCGGGCAGCCTGCGGCGAAAAGATAGGCACCCTGGTGGCCCAACACGAATCCGCCCTGGCACCGGGAGGT
>DAOUDQ010000396.1:0-2817 GCA_034431045.1 Dehalococcoidia bacterium
CTGGCTCTGGGCGATCCCCGAGCCCTGAACGCCCTCCTGCGACTCCATCCGGGCCCTCGCTACACCTTCGCTACCTTCGAGCTCGACCATCTGGCCGTCGCCCAGCGCCACTTCGTCCTATCGCGGCCGGAGCCTTCCTTGCGCATGTCCGTGTCAGCCGACAGCTTTCGGCCGGCGCAAGGCGACACGCGGCGCCTCAGGCGAAAGGATATCGGGGCGGTCAACGCTCTCCAGCGCAGCGAGGGCTTCGGCTTCTATTCGGCCGCCGTGCTGGACGAGGGGGTATACTATGGCGTCTATGTCGACCAAAGGCTCGTGGCCATGGCCGGCACCCACGTGGTCGGCCTCTCCCAAGGCCTGGCCCTGGTGGGCAACGTCATGACCCATCCTCGCTATCGGGGGCAGGGCTATGGCGGCATCGCTACCAGCGCCGTGACCGCCGAGTTGCTCAAGACCTGTCCCGACGTGCTGCTGACGGTGAACGCCAGGAATAGGGCCGCCATTCGCCTCTATGAACGGCTGGGCTATCGGGAGGAGTGCCGCCTCATCGAGTCGGGGGCGCGGCGAAAGGACATGATCGGCATCGTCGCCCTGGTGCGGCGCGTCCTTGCCCGCCGCCGGGCCGAGGATGGACGGGAGATAGCGGTGCTGGACCATCAGGCCGAAAGAAAGGCCCCGGAAGGAGGCCAATAAGTGCAAGCGAAGTCGTCTGTGGACTTCGACGTGAAAGACCTGAGCCTGGCCCCCCAGGGGCTGTTGCGCATCCAGTGGGCGGCGCGGGAGATGCCCGTCATTGGCCTCATCCGCCAGCGTTTCCACAAGGAGAAGCCCCTGGCGGGGGTGCGCGTCTCGGCCTGCCTGCACGTCACCACCGAGACGGCCAACCTGGCCCTGGCCCTGGTGGAGGGCGGCGCCCAGCTCGCCCTCTGCGCCAGCAATCCCCTCTCCACCCAGGACGACGTGGCGGCGGCCCTGGTCAGCGAGTACAACACCCCTGTCTTCGCCATCTGCGGCGAGGACACCGAGACCTACTATCGCCACATTCAGGCCGCCCTGGCGCAACGACCCCAGATAACCCTCGATGACGGCGCCGACCTGGTGAGCACCCTCCACAAGGAGCGCCGGGAGCTCTTGCCCGACGTCCTGGCAGGCACCGAGGAGACCACCACCGGCGTCATCCGCCTGCGGGCCATGGCCCACGACGGTGCCCTGGCTTATCCCATCATCGCCGTCAACGAGGCCGACACCAAGCACCTGTTCGATAACCGCTACGGCACCGGCCAGAGCACCATCGACGGCATCACTCGTGCCACCAACGTCCTCTGGGCGGGCAAGACGGTGGTGGTGGCTGGCTACGGCTGGTGCGGCCGCGGCGTCGCCATGCGCGCCCATGGCCTGGGCGCCCAGGTGGTGGTGACCGAGGTGAAGCCGGTGCGCGCCCTGGAGGCGGCCATGGACGGCTTCCGGGTGATGCCCATGACTGAGGCCGCCAGGATGGGCGATATCTTCATTACCGTCACCGGCAACGTAAGCGCTATCGGTAGGGAACACTTCGAGGTGATGAAGGACGGAGCCATCCTGGCCAACTCCGGCCATTTCAACGTGGAGCTGAACATCGCCGCCCTGGAGGAGATGGCCGAGGCCAAACGACAGATCCGGCCCCATGTAGTGGAGTATCGCTTTAAGGACGGCCGCCGCCTGTTCCTTCTGGCGGAGGGCCGCCTCATCAACCTGGCCGCCGCCGAGGGCCATCCCGCCAGCGTCATGGAAATGAGCTTCGCCAACCAGGCCCTCTGCGTGGAGTACATCGCCCGCCGCCCTGAGCGCCTGCCCCCAGCCGTCCATCCCGTGCCCACCGATATCGATCAGGAGGTGGCCCGCCTGAAGCTTCGCTCCATGAACATCGACATCAACGAACTGACCGCCGAACAACGCAAATACCTGGAGAGCTGGGAAGCCGGCACGGAATAGGCCCAAAGGAGGACAGCCCATGCCCATGCGCATGACCCTGATGAGCTCCCCATCCATGCTGGTGACCTCGGAATCGGTCACCGAGGGCCACCCTGACAAGATGTGCGACCAGATCGCCGACGCTATCCTGGACGAGATCCTGCGTTACGATCCCTCCGCTCGGGTGGCCTGCGAGGTCACAACCACCACCGGCCTCGTCGTCATCATCGGCGAGATCTCCACCACCCACCACGTCGACTACACCAAGATCGCCCGCCAGACCATCCGCGAGATCGGCTACACCAACCCCGACTACGGCTTCGACACCGAGAGCTGCGGCGTGATAGTGTCGGTGAAGGAGCAGTCGTCGGACATCGCCGCGGCGGTGAGCACCCCCCTGGAAGTGCGTGAGGGCTGGGAGAAAGCCGAGGAGCTTGAACTGGGAGCCGGCGACCAGGGCATTATGCTGGGCTTCGCCTGCAACGAGACGCCGGAGCTGATGCCCCTGCCCATCTCCCTGGCCCACAAGCTCTGCCACCGCCTGGCCCAGGTGCGCAAGGACGGCACCATCCCCTATCTCCGCCCCGACGGCAAGTCCCAGGTGACAGTGGAGTACTCTTCCGGCGTACCCAAGCGGGTGAAGACAGTGGTGGTCTCCAGCCAGCACGACGACGGTGTCGAGCTTCCTCGTCTCCAGGCCGATATCATGGAACACGTAGTGCACCAGGTCATCCCTGCCGAACTTATGAACAGTGAAACCATCTATCGCATCAACCCCAGCGGCAGGTTCGTCATCGGCGGCCCCCGGGGCGATTCCGGCCTCTCCGGCCGCAAGAACATCGTCGACACCTACGGCTCCAGCGCCCG
>DAOUDQ010000397.1:0-3629 GCA_034431045.1 Dehalococcoidia bacterium
ACAACCTCACGCGAGAGGGGCTCATAGACGCAGTGGAGTCCATCGAGGACTGGCACAGCGACTTGTTCATCGACGGGGTGAAGGTCTCCTTCTCCGACACCGATCACCTCGGTCTCTCGACCGGCAGGATGCTGCTGGCTGTCGTTGAGGATGGCAAGGGCAAGTGGGAGTACTTCGGCCCGCTATATGAGTTCGAGTAGGGGAGAAGTAGCCAGCCCGGGGCTATGCCTATTTCCTGGGAAAACAGCGGTGGTCAACTCCCTGAAGGAGTTGGGCCTCGAAAACGTAGCCAAGGTTCTCTACGGGTAGGCAACGTTATGAAGGGAGACCGAAGATGAAGGTCAGGCATGTTGTGCCGCTGCCAGGTAAAACCACTGCTCTGCTGGCTGTTCTGCTTCTAGCCTGCATGGTGGCGATCCCCTTACTGAGCGGCTGCGCAGAGGAAGAAGAGGAGACTCCCACGCCTAGCGCCACGCCCACAGCCACGGTGACCGGCACCGCCACGCCGGGGGCGGAGGTGCCGGGAATTACGAACACAGAGATAATCCTGGGCGCCGATTGCATCCTCAGCGGCGCCATGGGGTCGGTCTACGCCATGGTCCCCCAGGCCACAGAAGCGTACTTCAAGTACATCAACGACACCCAGGGGGGTGTCTGCGGTCGCAAGATCGTGTACAAGGTGGAGGACAACCAGGACGACCCGGCCAAGGCCTTGGAGGTGGTGCGCAAGCTGGTGGAGCAGGACAAGGTGTTTGCCATAGTCGGCTCCCTGGGCGATGCTCCCCACTCCGGCGTTTGGGAGTATCTGAACGATGAGGGTGTGCCCGATATGTTGTGCACCGCCGGGTGTCACATATTCAGCGCTGACCCCCAGGGGTACCCCTGGACCGTCCAGATGATCCCCGGCTACCGGATGGAGGGGACGTTCTTCGGCCAGTACATCTCCCAAAACCTGCCCGGCAAGAAGGTGGCCGTCCTCTACCCGAATCTCATGATGGGCACCGACCTCCTGCAAGGGGTGAAGGACGGCCTGGACCCCGATAAGAACGAGATCGTCTCCGAGCAGATCTACGAGATCACGGCGGTCTCCATCAGCTCCCAGGTGGCCAACATGAAGAACGCCGGCGCCGAGGTGGTCACCACCAATGCCACTCCCGGCTTCAGCGCTCAGGCCATCCAGACCGCCAACCGCCTGGGCTGGCATCCCGAGTGGTTCCTGAGCTACATCAATGCCGACGAAATGATGTTTCAGTTCGTTTCACCCGAGCTCCTGGACGGTGCCATTAGCTTCCAGGCCCTCAAGCTGGCGGCCTGGACGGACGACCCGGCGATAGCTCGACACTATGAGATCATGGGCGAGTACGGCGGGCCCGCGCCCACCAACTTCACTGTCTATGCCCAGACGCTGGCAGAGGTGGCGGTGGAGGCGCTCAGCAGGTCCTGCGATAACCTCACGCGAGAGGGGCTCATGGATGCAGTGGAGTCCATCGAGGACTTTCACAGCGACTTGTTCATAGACGAAGTGAATATCTCCTTCTCCGACACCGACCACGCGGCCTTTCAAACCGCCAGGATGCTGCGGGCTGTCGTTGAGGATGGCAAGGGCAAGTGGGAGTACTTCGGCCCGCTATATGAGTTCGAGTAGGGGAACGCGGCCAGGCTGAAGCAGGGCGCAAGGCGAGGCGTCCAGCGGCCATGCCGCTTGCGGCCGCGCCTTTTCAGTTCTTAGCGGTGACTGGTAGTGGTGGGAGAGCAATAGAGCGGCGGCACCCTGAGCGGGAGCCTTCCCCGGCCCACTCCAGCACCACTGTCACCACCCTGGGGTCGAACTGCGAGCCAGCGTTGCGCTCGATTTCCTCTATCGCTTGGCTATGAGAGAGGGCTGGGCGGTAGGGGCGGTCGGAGGTCATTGCATCGTAGGCATCGGCCACTGCGAACACCCGTGCGCCAAGGGGTATCCCCTCGCCGGCAAGGCCGCGCGGGTAGCCCTTACCGTCGTAGCGTTCGTGATGGCAGTAGACGATCTCAGCAACTTGCTTGAGGAAGCCGTCCTGGCTCAGCATGGAATATCCGTAGGCTGGATGGCGCCTCATCTGTTCCCACTCGGGGACAGACAGGGGCCCTGGCTTCCTGAGGATGTCATCGGCCACGGACAGTTTGCCCACGTCGTGCAGAAAAGCAGCCCACCTCAGGTGCTGTAGCTCGCGAGCTGACATGCCCACCCGCTGCCCCAGGTGCACAGCCAGGTCGGCGACCCGCGAAGAGTGGCCACCGGTAATCCCGTCCCTCAGATCGAGAGCCGAGAACATAACCTGCCAGAGGGACTCGTAGTTTTGCTCGACCTCTTGTATGTAGAGGGTGCTCTTGTGGAAGCGCAAGGTGAGGGTTAGCACCTGGCCGGCAGCAGTAAAGGCCAAGATACCTAGGAGGGCTAGGAGAACTGTACTGGCGGCATAGTTCGCCGGGTTCGATTGCTGCCACAGGAGGAAGACCGCTATGGTGGCGCTTATCGTCAGAGCGCCGATGACCCACAGCCAGCACAGGCGGGGGGTGGGAGCATCGAGCCAGGTTTCGACCTGGGTGGTGATGCGCCGTGTCCCCCTGGAGCGAACCTCGCTTGACGTCGTCTGCGTCTCCCCAGGGCTTCGCGTGGTCCTTTCACCTCCTGGGATGTCTGCAGCCCCGCAGGGCCCTCGGTTAGGTAAGACGCGGGGAAGCAGCGCCTTGTTACCGGGCGTGGGCAAAAGAATCCCCTTATCGGTCACCTCGGTACGGAAGCCGAGGAGGGCGACCCCTGGTGTTACCCCCTGTAGCGCTGGGAGGGGCTACTCGCGCGGCAGGCCTAGGCCGCGCGTGGCGATGATGTTGCGCTGGATCTCATTACTGCCAGCGTAAATGGTCACCCCCACCGTCCACAGGTACTGGTATTGAATGCGGCCCTCCAATGCGGCCCACTTCGACCCATCTGCTAGCTGGCCATATAGCCCCAGGAGATGCATGCCGAAGTTGGCGATTCGCTGCTGGAGTTCGGTGGTGAAGGTCTTGGCTACTGAGGCCTCATAATTGGGGACCTGGCCACGGCTTGCCATCCAGACCACACGGTGGCTGAGGAGTTGGGCAACTTCTATCTCGATGGTGAGTTCGGCGAGCTTGCGGCCGATCGTTGGGTCTTCAATAAGGGGCTGGCCGTCCCGCTTGGTCTCTCTGGCGAACCGCACAAGATCCTCGAGAACGTGACGGGCTTGGGCAACAAGGGCGCCAATGGCCGACCGTTCAAAGGCCAGGGTGGTAAGGGCCACGTACCAGCCCTGGTTCTCCTGGCCCACCAGGTTGCTCTTGGGCACGCGCACGTTATCGAAGAAGACCTCGAAGAAGTCAGCCCGCCCCGTCATTTGAATCATAGGATTGATGCTAATGCCCGGTGAGCGCATGTCTGCCAGGAGGTAGGAAATGCCGCGATGCTTTGGTGCATTGGGGTCTGTTCTGACCATGAGGTGTATCCAGTCGCCGCGATCGGCCCGGGTGCACCAGGTCTTCTGTCCGTTGGCTACGTAGTCATCCCCGTCGAGCACCGCACGAGTCTGGAGGCTGGCCAGATCCGAGCCGGCGTTGGGCTCGCTGAACCCTTG
>DAOUDQ010000398.1:0-3642 GCA_034431045.1 Dehalococcoidia bacterium
CTCTCTCTCGCCGCCTGCGGTGGGGGAGGCGGGGGCGAGGAGCAGTCGCCCACGCCAGGCGACGAAACGGCAGGTGTCGAGCCGGAAGAGCTAGACGCAATGATGCTCCAGGCGGATGATCTGCCCCAGGGCTTCTCCTACGAACTTCGCACTTCGACACCGGCGCCGCCGCCCTTTGGCGAGCCTCAGCGGCGAACGGCAGGGCGTCACCTGCGGTCGCTGCTGGCGGAGAGCCTGCAGGAGGAGGGGAAGACTGTCTGCATCGTAAGCGACCTCGAGCTCTACGTGAGCGCTGAGGATGCCGCTGCCAGATTGACAGAGGAATGGCAGGCGCTGGAAGAAGCGGCGGCCGCCGTCCCGGCGGAGGAGGGCGTACCAGAGAAGCTTGATCTGCCCGCCATCGGCGACCAGGCCCGCGGCTTCTTCCTCTCGGCTCCCCGGGTGAGCTTCTGTGGCTGGCAGTCCGTCCAGGCCGAGGTCGTCTCTGTGACGTTTCGAAAGGGTAGACTGCTGGCTAGGGTCAGGACCTACACCCTCGGCCAGGGCGCGTCGACTGAGCAAGCCGTCGAGCTGGCCGGGAAGCTCCTGGCCAGCATCGAGGCTGGCTTAGGCGAACAATAAGGCAGGAGGTCATTTTGAGCAATCGCATTGTCTCCGATCTGAACCCACCCCCGCGCATCCTTCTGGGCCCTGGGCCCTCCAACGTTCACCCGCGGGTCTACCAGGCGATGATGGCGCCGATCCTGGGCCACCTCGACCCCGACTTTCTCCGCATCATGGACGAGACCAAAGAGCTCCTGCGGGCCGTATTCCGCACCCAGAACGAGGAGACCATCGCCATCTCTGGCACCGGCAGCGCGGGCATGGAGGCGGCCGTCGCCAATCTCATCGAGCCGGGCGAGCGGGCGGTGGTCTGCATCAACGGCTTCTTCGGCGACCGCATCGCGGAGATAGCCTCCCGCTATGGGGCGGAGGTGACGCGGGTGGAGGCCGAATGGGGGCGCATGATCGAGGCGGAGGCGGTGGAGGCGGCGCTCAAGGCCGCCGGCCGCACCAAGCTGGTGGCCATCGTCCACGCCGAGACCAGCACCGGCGTCCATCAGCCCCTGGACGATATCGTCCGCCTGGCCCGCTCCCACGACGCCCTAGTCGTGGTGGATGTCGTCACCTCCCTGGGGGGATGCGAGGTGGCGGTCGACGATTGGGGCATCGATACCTGTTACAGCGCATCCCAGAAGTGCCTCTCCTGCCCGCCGGGGATGGCTCCCCTCACTCTCGGTCCTCGCGCCGTCGATGCTCTCCGCGGCCGCGAGACCAAGGTGCGTAACTGGTACCTCGATATGACCCTCCTGGACAACTACTGGGGTGGCAAGCGCGCCTACCACCACACGGCGCCTATGACCATGGTCTACGCCCTGCGAGAGGGCCTGCGGCTGGTGCTGGAAGAGGGGCTGGAGGCCCGACACGGCCGTCATCAGCACAACGGCCAGGCACTCTGGGCCGGCCTGGAGGCCATGGGCCTCACCCTGCACGCCCAGGAGGGCTATCGCCTGCCCTTGCTCACGGCCGTGCGCATCCCCGAGGGGATCGAGGATGTGAAGTTGCGCCGCGCCCTTTTGTACGAGCACGATATCGAGATCGGCGGTGGGCTGGGGCCCCTGGCGGGCAAGGTATGGCGCATCGGCCTCATGGGTATCTCTTCTTCGGCGGAGAACGTGCTGGCGGTGCTGGCTGCCCTGGAGCAGGAGCTATCGGCTCAGGGGTTCCGTCTGGAGAAGGGGGCGGGCGTGGCCGCGGCCGATCGGGCCCTGGGCTCGGCCTAGCTCAGTCCCCCACCCGCGGCACCGCAAGCTGGCCGAAGGGCAGCGCCAGAATGGAGGGCTCCTTCCCGCCGTTCTTTCGCCGGAGATCCTCGGATAGGGTAGCCACCGTTTGGCTGATGTCCGGGCAGTGCTTCAGGTGAGCCCTCCTCGTCTGCTGGGGGCTCAAGGACGAGTAGAGGTAGAGGTCGGCCTTGACCTGCACCATGGCCTGGCACTGGATCGCCCACTGCTCCAGCTCAGCGAACCCCGGCTCCAGCAGCATGTCCAGGAGTTCCTGGGGCGTCTTTCGCCAGGCGAGCATTTCCGCGTAGTGGGCCTGGCCCAGGCCATCGGCGCATTCGGTGGCCAGAACGATCGCCCCGCCCTCCTTCACCGCCTGGGCGGCCACCGACATCCCCTTGACCGACTGGTAGAGATTGATGTCGGCTGGATAGCCCATATTGGTGGCCACCACTATGTCGTATCGCTGGGGCACGGGTTGCAGGTAGGCCCTCTCGGCGAAGGCGATGCCGGCGTCGTGGGCCTGGATCATCTCCCCGGCGAACACGCCCGTGACCTCCTTGCGCTCGTTCAGGGTGACGTTGACGATGAAGGCGGGCTGCGTAGCCAGAGCCACCTGTCGCGCCTCCTCGAAGACGGGATTCCCTCCCGTCTGGCACCAGGTGGCCCTGGGGTGCGCAAGCATAGGGCCGCCGTGGTTGCTCATGATGATCTCGGCGCCAGCGATGCCCGGCAGGATGGCCTTACCGCCGCCGGAATAGCCGGCGAAGATGTGGGGCTCCACGAAGCCGGTGAGGATCCTGACGTCGGCCCGCATGTAGTCGCCATTGATCCAGATCTCTGCCCCGCGCTCGTTCTTGGAGAGGAAGACTTGCTGCCTCTTGTCTCTGGCGTCGTGCTGAACGATGCGATAGCGGTCGACGACTGCCTGCCCCAGCATCGCTATCAGCTCGTCGCGAGTGTTGGGGCGATGCATGCCGGTGGCATTGATGAGGGCGACGTTCTCTTCGGGCACCCCCCTGGCAGCCAGTTCGGCGAGAATGGCGGGCAGGAGGATGTGGTTGGGCGTCGGGCGGGTGATGTCGCTGAAGACGATGGCTACCGTATGGGCGGGTCGCACCAGCTCGGCCAAGGGCGGCGAGCCGATGGGCTGGCGCAGGGCCTGGCGCACGGCCTCCTGGGGCTGGGCCAAGGCTGGCAGGCACTCGGGCAGGAGCACCTGGGCCTGCTCTGGCAGCTCCACCTCCAGGCCCTGGCGTCCGTAGGGGAGGTGAACCTTCATGGCGCTCCCTAGTCTAGACGGCCAGCGGGAGGTGTGTCTAGAATGGGCCCAGGCAAAGCAGGGCAGGGATCGCACCAAGGGGTGTGACACATGGCAACGATTCTGGACAAACTGCGCCTGGATGGAAAGGTAGCCATTGTTACTGGCGCTGGCCGTAATCTGGGCCGGGCGATGTCCATCGCCCTGGCCGAGGCCGGCGCTGACATCGTGGCGGTGGCCCGCACTCAAGCCCAGTTGGAGCAGACGGCTCAGCAGGTGCTGGCCAGGGCTCGCCGCTGCCTGGTTGTGCCCACCGATGTCACCGATTCCGCCCAGGTGAGCGCCATGGTCGAGCGGGCCATCGGCGAGTTCGGCCGGGTGGACATTCTGGTGAACAACGCGGGTGGGGCCACCGCTGGCTACGGCAAAGCCCTACCACACATCACTGACGAGGAGTGGCGGGTGGGCATTGATACCAACCTCACCAGCGCTTTCTACTGCACACGGGCGGTTATTCCCCATATGCTGCGCCAGGGCGGCGGCAAGATCGTCAACATC
>DAOUDQ010000399.1:0-4504 GCA_034431045.1 Dehalococcoidia bacterium
TGGGAGCGGCCTCGGCGTTGGCCAGAACAGCTAGAGCTTGAGCGGGGCGAAGCGCCTGTCGCTGCGGAAGGGGCGGACGAGGGCCATGGGCAACTGGTCGCTCGGCAGGAGGGCGAGGGCCTGGCCGTGGGTGCGCACGTCGGCCAGCAGCAGCCCCTGGGGGAGCAGGCGATGGCAAGACCTACCAAGGGAGAGAGGCCAGGCCGATGGAGCCTGGCCTCCCCCTGGAAACCTTAGCGCCTACTGGAGCTGCGATTCTGGGGTGGGGACAAGAATCGAGGTCTTGCTGCCCGTGTACATCCCCGACGCAGCCTGTACTATCCGCTGGAGCTCGGGGTTCTGCTGAGCGGCTTGGACCGCCTGCCCAAACCTCCCGAAGTCCTCATAGGCGATGAGGGCCAGCAAACGGCTGGTGTCCCCCGTCGCGGTAGTAAAGCCGCCGACGGGCTTACCACCGATGCTCCGGATGTAGGCCTGGAACGGCTTCTCCAGCTTCAGTATGTCCTCCATCTTCCCCGGCACGACCTGCCACTCGTAGAGCTGATAGAAAGCCATGGGACTCCCGTACCTCCTTTCCGGTCCCACCGATGGCGGTCAGGCGGGACCCAGCTACGTTAAAGTGGGATTATAGCACCAAGAAAAGGTTTGTCAACCGGTCACGGGATAGGCAGTCAAAAAGATTGCGTAGCGCCTCGTTCCTGCGTGGGACCGCAGGTGGCTCACAGGCAGCGCGGCCTGGGCTGAGGCCCTGGGGCTAGAGCCTGAGGAGGGGGGCGAGAGGGCCGGCTACCACCCCGGCGGGGCGTCCGGCGTCCAGACCATGGCCAGCAGGGCGTCGCCGCGATCCCGGTTGACCTGCCTGAACACCTCCCACTCCACCGGTTCCACCTGGAACTCGATGATCGGGTAGCCGATGGGCTCGCCCGATCCGATGCAGATGAACGTCTCCGGGTCGAATGCGTGACTGCCGAAGGCATCGGCGATGACTTGGCCTACCTCCTGCTGCCAGGGTGTCGGCCGTACCCCTGGCTTGGGGACCAGGGTCGGGTGACCGGCAAACCCTCGCATGCCGGCGGGATGAGCCATGCGCCCGCAGGTCAGGCGGCGTGGGTGCGGTGGCACCTCAGCAGGCACAAAGGTGAGGCGCTCTAGCTCCCTGAAGAGGCCTCGCCTGCGGAACTGCGGCGCGATGCAGCAGATGCCGGCGAGGTTGACCACCTGCGCGGGTAGGCGCGGCAGATCCATGGCCCGGCATTCGCCGAGAGCGAAGCCGACCGTCGTCCCCTCGTGGTCGGCCAGGGCTAGGTATCGCAGCGTTCGGAGCGACTTCTCCAGATAGGCGCGGTTAGCCTGGCGATAGTTCATCTCGAAGAGGGAAAAGAGCTTTTGGAGGTCTTCCGTCGATGCTTTGTGCGTCTCGACGACCTTGAAGTCGAGTGAGGAGAGGTCGCGCTGGAGCTTGTCGAGCTCGTCATCCCATGCCATCGTGTGGCTTTCCGTCTATGGAGAACAACGTTTGCTTCACAAAGGGCCCGCCAGAAGTGGCGGTACGCGCGATGGGTCCGTTCAGCATTATACCAGCCCAACCAAGCACAGATTGGGACTGTTGGGGCGGCGATGGCTTCTTCCCTTGCCAGCCCTAGCCGCCTGCGACTACAGCTTGAGGAGGGGGGCGAAGCGCCTGTCGCTGCGGAAGGGGCCGACGAGGGCCATGTGCAACTGGTCGCTCACCAGAAGGTCCCGCGCCACCCGCTGGACGTCGTGCACCGTCACCGCCTCCAGGAGGGCGACGACCTGATCGGGGGTGCGCACCTCGCCCAGCAGCAGCTCCTGGGCCCCCAGCCAGCCGGCGACGCTGCGGGTGTCCTCCAGGCGCAGGAGCAGGCGGCCCTTGGACAGCTCCTTGGCCTTGACCAGCTCATCCTCGCCGACGCCGTCGCGCAGGCACACCAGCTCTTCGATGATGACCTTGAGGGCGTCGACCGTGTTCGCCGGGTCGACGCCGGCGTAGACGGTGAAGGCGCCGCTGTCCAGGAAGTGGCTGACGTAGCTGTGGACATCGTAGACCAAGCCCTGCCTCTCCCGCAGCTCCAGGAAGAGACGACTGCTCATGCCCTCGCCCAGGATCACCGACAGGAGGGCAAGGGCATGGCGGTCGGGGTGCTGTATGGGTAAGCCTCGCACGGCCAGGCAGAGGTGGGCCTGCTCGCTCTTCTTATAGCGCAAGGCGCAGCGGGGGCCCCGGCCGTCCGTCGCCGGGTACCAGGAGGAGGGGGAGCCAGGCGGGCAGTCGCTCCAGAAGGCGGCCACCTGTTCCACCACCTGGCGGTGGTCGATGTTTCCGGCCACGCTGACCACTGTGTTGCTGGGGACGTACTGGCGAGAAAGGTAGTCGAGGGCCACCTGGCGGTCGATGGCCTTGACTGACTCCTCAGTGCCAGCCACGTCCCAGCCCAGGGGCTGGTCGGCCCAGAGGGCCTGATCGATGAGGAGGTCCACAAGCTGGCTAGGGGTGTCGGCGATCATGGCCAGCTCTTCCAGGATCACCCGGCGCTCTTTCTCCATCTCCGAGGGCTCGAAGCGAGGAGCGCGTACCATGTCCACGAGCACGTCCAGGGCCAGGGGCAAGTGAGGCGCGCCTACCTTGCAGTAGTAGACGGTCAGCTCGCGGTCGGTGCCGCCGTTCAGCAGGCCGCCGACGCTGTCGATGGCCTCGGAGATGTCCCCGGGCGTGGGGCGCTTCTGGCTGCCCTTGAAGCAGACGTGCTCTACGAAGTGGGACAGGCCAGCCTGCTCCTTGCGCTCATAACGGGAGCCCGCCCCAACATAGATGGCGATGGCCACCGAGTAGGCGTGAGGCATGGGGGCAGTGAGGATGCGCAGGCCGTTGGCCAGAGTGGTCTTTTCGTACAAGGGGTCACCTTCCAGGGCAGAAAAGCGGACCGACGGGACAAACCGGGAGCTCCTAGAACGTCGCCCGCCGCAATTGTAATGACGGGTGCGCCTTACGATCAACGGCTGCGGTTAGCGTGTCTCTTGACTAGCCGTGACATGTACGCTACTATTGTTGTGAACATATGTCCATAATCAACCCTGAGCGCTAGTCGTATGCCGAGACCAACCAAGTGGCGACGAGTGGCTTTCATGCCACAGGTGACCTACTTCAAGCCGGCGGGAGTGCCTGCCCGGCTTCTGGAGGGCGTGGCCCTGAGCGTTGAGGAACTGGAGGCCATTCGCCTCAAGGACCTGGAGGGGTTGCAGCAGGAGGAGGGTGCTGAAAGGATGCGCATCTCGCGCCCCACCTTCCACCGGGTGCTCGAATCGGCCCGCCAGAAGGTTGCCGATGCCCTCATCAATGGCAAGGCTGTTCGCATCGAAGGCGGCAACTTTGCCTTGGCCAGCCAACGTTTCAGGTGTCGTCAGGACGGCCACGAGTGGCGGGTGCCTTTCGAGGCGGTGGTGTCCAGGCTTCCCCTGGCCTGCCCGCGCTGCGATAGCCCAAGCGTGCTCCCCGTCCGGCCCGTCGGCGGCTTGAGGGGCCGCGGCTGGGGACATGGGGGTGGCCGAGGCCACCGACAAGGAGGAGGCCGATGATCTTCATCGATGAGGACAAGTGCACGGGCTGTGGCGATTGCCTGGAAGTATGCGCCGAGGAGGGGGCCATCGTCCTCCAGGAGGACAAGGCCATCATCAACCAGGAACTCTGCAATAGCTGCGCCGAGTGCCTGACGGCCTGCCGCGAGACCGCCATCTACGAGGTGGAGGCGGCGCCGGTGGTGCCGGAGCAGGCGCAACCGGTGCAGGTTACAAGGCGGTCCGCGCTGAGCCGGGCGCGGCCAGCGATGGTCTCCACTTTGGCAGCGGCCGCTCCCCTGGCCGTGGACGCGCTCACTGGGCTGGCGAGAAGGTGGCTGGACAGGCGAAGCGTCGCCAGAAGGACTGGCGGCCAGGTAAGGCCAGGCGGTGGCGGCCGGCGGCGCCAGCGGCGGGCCAGAGGCCGCCGCTAGCGCTTGGAGGAGACATAGCGATGTCTATCCGAAAAGGTACAAGGGGCGCTCGCCTGGGCCGCGGCCTCGGTGGGTCGATGGTGTGCCGCTGCCGCAAGTGCGGGCACAGCGAGCCGCACCGCAAAGGCGTACCTTGCACTTCGGTTTCCTGCCCCCGGTGCGGCACGCGCATGCGCGGCGAGCGTTGCCGATAAAGAGCGAATTGACGAATCTTGGGAGGAGGTAGCGCAAGATGGGCAGAGGATACCGCTGGATGTACCATCTTACCGGTCTTCCCGGCTGGATGAGAGGTCGCGGCTGGGGAGGGCCTCACGCTGGCTGCTGGCACGGCGCTGGCCCCTACTGGCCCGGCCCTTGGGGAAGCGCGCCAACTGTTGAGGACGAGGTGGCTTTCCTCAAGGACGAGGCGGAGGGCCTCAGGAACCATCTGGAAGGGATCGAGCGACGCATCAGCGAACTGGAGAAGCCGAGCGAGTAAGAAAACTGCCCGGAAACGG
>DAOUDQ010000400.1:0-6656 GCA_034431045.1 Dehalococcoidia bacterium
TGGGCAAGGTGTACGGAGTGGTGGTTATGCCCCGCCAGGCTTCTCTGGCTGTGGGGCGGGCCGCTGTTCTGCGACGCATCGCCAGGATCGCCCAGAGAGAGCCCATCGGCCTCATGCCCGAGGCGGGCGGCTCAGGCATCCTCAGAGAGCCCCTGGAGGGCAGCGGGCTGTTCCTGCAGGCCCTGAGCGAACGCGGCCTGCCGCTGGTGCCGACCGGCGTATGGGAAGAAGATGACACGCTGATCGTCAGGTTCGGCGAACCCTTCGCCCTCTCTGTAGCCAAAGAGGGCCCGCGCCAGGAACAGGATCGCCAGGCTCGCGAACAGGTGATGGTTGCCGTGGGCCGCCTCCTGCCGCCGACCTACTGGGGGTACTACGGGAAGGCCATCCAGCGCTCCTTTAGCGAGGCCTGACCTTCCCCTGGGGCTTGGTTGACGCTATCTCCGCCCTTCCCTATCATAGGCACAGCTTGCGTATCGCAGAAAAGGAAGGCATGACCTCCCATGAGCACCGTCGAGATTATCGATAGGGCCAAGAGCGAGGGGCGCACCATCCTCAGCGAGGTGGAATCGAAGCAGATCCTGGAGGAGGCGGGCATCCCCACCGCTCGCGCCCAGCTGGCGGCCACTCGCGAGGAGGCGGTGGCCGTCGCCCGCCAGATAGGCCTGCCCGTCGTTCTGAAGATCGTCTCGCCCGACATCAGCCACAAGAGCGATGTGGGCGGTGTGAAGCTCAACCTGGGCTCGGAGGAGGAAGTGGCAGCGGCCTTCGACGAAATCGTTGAGGCGACCCACCGCGCCCAGCCGGGGGCCGCCGTCCTGGGCGTATCGGTGCAGAAGATGGCCCGGCCCGGCGTGGAGGTGATCATGGGCATGACGCAGGACCCCCAGTTCGGGCCGGTCCTTATGTTTGGCCTGGGGGGTGTCTTCGTGGAGGTGCTGAAGGATGTCTCCTTCCGCATCGTCCCCCTGGAGCCGCGAGACGCTCGCCAGATGATCCGCGACATCCAGGGCTTCCCCGTGCTCGAGGGGTTTCGGGGGCAGGAGCCCGCCGACCTGGCCGCCCTGGAGGACATGCTGATGCGCCTGTCAGCCTTCGTGGAGGAGCACCCCGAGATCCAGGAGCTGGACCTGAACCCCATCTTCGCCTACAAGGACGGCGCCCTGGCCGTGGACGCCCGCATCGTGCTGTCCTGAGGCAGGGAATGTCCCCCCGCACCGCTGCCTCCTTCCAGCAGACGAGGCTCATCGGCGCCCATAAGACCGCCCACAGAGAGGCGCCCGCTTGAAGGACCTGAACCGGAAGCTGGAGCGAGCGTTCAATCCCCGCACGGTGGCCGTCGTGGGCGATAAGCGGGCCCTGGGCTATCTGTGGCTGAACGCCCTGAAAGCCTTCGTGGGCAAGGTCTACTCCGTCCAGATCAGCGAGGATGAGATCCCCGGCATCGAGGCCCTGGGCATCCCCAACTACATGAGCCTTCTGGACATCCCCGACGAGGTCGACTACGTGGTCTGCGCCGTCCGGCGGGCGATCACCCCTCGCATCGTGGCCGACTGCGTCCGCAAGGGGGTGACCGCTGTCACCCTGTTCACCTCCGGCTTCGCCGAGACGGAGCAGGAGGAGGGCGTTCGTCTCCAGCAGGAGCTGGGCGATATGGCTCGCAAGGCCGGCCTCCTGCTCATCGGGCCCAACTGTATGGGCATCTACAACCCCAGGTTGGGCCTGCGCCAGAGCGAGGAACAGCCCTGGGGCGAAGCGGGCAATGTGGGCTTCATCTCCCAGAGCGGCACCCACTGCATCAACTTCAGCCATCTGGGATATGCCCACGGCATCAGGTGCAGCAAGACGGTGAGCTACGGCAACGCCGAAGTGCTGGACGTCGCCGACTATCTGGACTACCTGACCAATGACCCTCAGACCGAGGTCATCGGCACATACGTGGAGGGCCCCCGCGACGGCCGCCGCTTGTTCAATGCTCTGCGAAAGGCTACCTGCCTGAGGCCGGTAGTAGTGTGGAAGGGCGGCCAGACGGAGGCCGGCGCCCGCGCTATCTACTCCCATACCGCCGCCCTGGCCACGGAAGAGGCCCTCTGGAACGCCGCCATGCGCCAGGCAGGTGCCCTCACCGCCGACAGTCTGGACGAGACGGTCGACGTGGTGAAGGGTCTCCTCTACATCAAGCCTGGCACCGGCCGGCGAGTGGGGCTGGTGGCCATGACCGGGGGTCAGTCGGTAGTCATCGCCGATGCCTTCGGCCGAGCCAACCTGGAGGTGCCCCTCCTCACAGCGGCTTCCTACGAGAAGCTGGCCTCCTTCTTCAACATCATCGGCGGCAGCTACCGCAACCCTTTGGACGCCGGCGGCACCCTGGCCATGGGCTTCCGCCTGGACAATCTGCAGCGCATGCTGGACATTCTGGAGGAGGACGCCAACGTCGACGCCGTCGTCTTGGAGTCGGCGGCCACCTTTCTGAGGGGCCACAGGCTTATGAGCGCCACCCTGCTGAATAACCTGCTGAACCTTTTGTCGGACTACAAGGAGCGCTGTCAGAAACCATTTGTCATGATCCTCCAGCCGGGCCACCTAGAGGGAGAGATGGTGAAGATACGCAGCAAGTTTCTGGAGCGAGGCATCGCCACCTTCGCCGGCTTCCAGCAGGGAGCCAACGCCCTGAGCAAGGTGACAAGCTATCACCGCTTCCGGGCCGGGCTGGACTAGTCCGCTAGCCATCGGGCTGGCACTGCGTGAACCCCCAAGACGAAGCCACGGGCGAGCTGCGCTCCGCTGGCGAAAAGGTAGCCGTAAGCTCATTCAATCGCACCCTATCTGGAAATAGCTTGTGGTACTTGCTCCAAATGGTATAATTTATCGTTCGGATTTCCTATTTCTATCACGTTGGATCACGTGGCGAGGAGAGAACGCACGGGACAGTTCAACGCCAAGCCTGACTTCCACCCTCACTATGCCCCCGAGCAGGGCAGCTCTGGCCGTCCGGACTCGCTGGCGGAGCGGCGCTGTCGCCTGGCCGTGGTGGACGCCCAAGGCTGCGAGCGCTGCGGCCAGGCCATCGTGAGCCAAGACTGGCACCCCCAGCTAGGGCAACTGACGGAGGACGACTTCCGCATCGTCATCCTCAGCGAGCCGCTGTCCGGCTCCCTGGGCCCCATCGCCACAGGCGTAGCCGTTTGTGCGCCAGGCGAAGCGGTCCCCGTTGGGCTTCGCCTGCGGGAGACAGCCACTGCCTACAAGGTGAGGGAGAGGCAAGCGCCAGACAGCGAGGGAACGCTCACCCTCCCGGCGAGCGCCATGACCGCCCTGGCCAGCGGCCAGCTTCTGGCGAACCCGCCCTTGGAAATGAGCCCCGCCGACATCTTTGCACCTGGTGAGACAGCGCCGCGCCTCGAGCTTCTAGCCCGGGCCCTGCTGGCCCAGCGAGCGGCGCAGCCCTACCTCCATACCCTGGCAGTCGCCCTGGCCGCGCCCGCCGACGCTGCCCCTGACGCCGGATTGGCGGAGCTGCTGCCAGCCCTGGGCCAAGCCCTGGCGGCTCGAGAGAAGGGGCCACGCTTTCAAAATCTCGTGGCCGACTTGCCCCAAATGGCCAGCGCCCTGGAGAGCCTGGCCTGCCTGTGCGAAGCCAAGACCACAGCAACCTGTGCCGAGACGGCTTGCCGCCTGTATTCCAGCCCCAGCGACCTGGCGGAAGACATCTACCTCTGTCGTGCCCTGGCCGAGAACCCGAATGAGGCCAGCAAGGCGGCGCGCATGCGGCGCTTCCTCATCGAGGCGGTGGTGCCAGAGAGCGAGCCCGAATTGGCTGTCGATCGCACCCTCGCTTTGGAGGAACTCTCCTTCGCCACCCTGGTGGCCGAACCCCATCGCTGGGCCGCTATGCGAGCCGCCTTCGAGCGCTTCCGCCAGCGCTATCAGGGCGCCTATCTAAAGCACCACCAGCGATACTGGGAAGCAACCCTGACCCTCCGCGCCCAGCTTATGGATCTTGTCTCCCACGCTCAGGCCCTGCGCCGCCTGAATACCCTCAGAGAGCTGGGACCGCCCTTGGGTGAGAAAGCTCTGGCCGAGTACGCACAACTGCCTCAGCGCATCGGCGCCTGCCTGCTGTCCGCCAGTCTCGAGCGAGAGCTGGCAGAGGCTGCCCGCTGCCCGGCCTGCGGCATCTCCATGAACGACGAGCCGCCCTGGGAGGACGTCCAGCGGGTGAGGCGTCGCCTGGACAGGGCCCTCAACCAGCAGTTGCAGCGCTTATCCTCCAAGGCGGTGCGCCAGATCCTGGCCGCCAGCGGGGAAGCGCGGGTGGAGCAGTTTCTCCAGCTTGTGCAGGCCAGCCAAGCCCGCTCCCTGGCCGACGTCCTCGACGATGAACTCCTGGGCTTCCTCCGCCGCTTCCTCTTAGAGGCGCGGGTGAAGTCTCTCCTGTCTCCCGTCTTCGCCAAGCTGCAGGAGCCAATCCCCGACCTGAGCGAGGAGGAGGTGGAGGACATAGCGGAAGAAGTGGCGCGCCTTATCCACGATGCTCTTGCCACGAGCCAGCAGGCCCTCCCCGCAGAAGCGTGGCCCCAGCTGACTCCCGGCACGAGCGAGCCTTCGGCTGCATGACCGGCCCCTTCCCCAATGTTCGCCTGGTGGTGGGCCTGGGCAACCCCGGCCAGGCCTACGCTGCCCATCGCCACAACGTGGGCTTCTGGTGCGTTAAGCGACTGGCCCGCAACTGGAGCATTCGCTTCAAAAGCAGCCGCTGGGCCAGGATAGGCGAGGGGCAGGTGGATGATCGGCCCCTGGTGCTGGCCAAGCCCCGAACCTTCGTGAACCGCAGCGGCGATGCGGCAGCCAGCCTCCTGCAACGCTACAAGCTATCGCCGCAGGAGATGCTGGTCATCTGCGACGACCTTGAGCTGCCGGTGGGAAGGATCCGCTTGCGGCCGCGCGGCGGCGACGGCGGCCACAACGGCCTGCGCGACATCATCTACGCCATCGACAGCGAGGACTTCCCCCGCCTGCGCATCGGCATCGGCCGACCGCGCACGGCCGAAGGGGAGTCCATCACCCACCCTCTCGTCGTCGCTAGCTACGTCCTGGGCGAGCCGGAGCCCGAGGAGCAGGAGGCGCTGGAGGCGGCGGTGGAGCGGGCGGCGGAGGCGGTGGCCTGCGTCCTCCACGAGGGGCTGGCGGTGGCAATGAACCGCTATAACTAGTCGGGTTGCCTGCCTGCGGGCAGACTGCTAAAATATCGCCGAGGGGCTGGTCGAAGTGACCAGCCCCTAGAGGTGTTTAGGTGATGAACCTTTCCGGCCTGCTGCCGCTGATACGCTCCACCAGCGCCCTGGGCGGCGTCCTGGCGGCCCTCGAGCAGGGCTCGCCGCAACGCCTGGTGCTGGGGGTGAGCGGTGGGGCCAAGGCGGCGACAATCGCCGCCCTGGGCCAGGGCCTACTGTGCCCCATCGTGGTGCTGACCGCACGGCCCGACCGGGCACGCGCCCTGGTCGAGGAGCTGGCCGTCTGGCTGGGCGATCCGTCGCGGCTGCACCTCTTCCCGGAGCGCGACCCCCTGCCCTACGAGCGGCTGGCGCCGGACCCAGAGGCGGTGCGCGACCGCCTGCGGGTGCTAGCACTCCTCTCAGCGGCCGGGGACGGGCCTGGCTCTATCGTTGTCGCCTCTGGCCAGGCCGTGGCTCAGCGCACGCTATCGCCCCAGGCTCAGGCCGAGGCGGTGGTGACGGTCAGGGTGGGCTCGCCTCTGGAACCGGAGCCCTTCCTGCGTCATCTGGCCCTCCTGGGCTATCGCTTCCTGCCCCTGGTGGACGAGGCCGGCCAGGCCAGCCGCCGCGGCGGCATCATTGATGTCTTTCCCCCCACCAGCGACATGCCCCTGCGCATCGAGCTGCTGGGTAATCGAGTGGAGAGCCTGCGCCTGTTCGACCCCACCAGCCAGCGGTCTGTCTCGCCCCTGGACACGCTGGCCATTGGCCCAGCGCGCGAGGTGCTTCTGCCACCGCCGGGCCTGGAGGAGCTGCGAAAGCGTCTGGACTTCGCCCGCTGTCTGGCGGGGGTGGTCGACCGCTTTCAGGAGGAGCTGTCGGCCCTGGCGGCGGCTGCCTCCTTCAGCGGCGACGCCTTCTACGTCCCCTTCCTCGCTCAGGGGACCCTCTTGCACTTCCTGCCAGCCGAGGCCATGGTCGTCTGCGATGAGCCCTCCGACCTGGCAGCCGCCCTGGATGAGCTGGAGGCCCAGTCCCAGGAGGCCCAAGCCGAGCTGGAAGAGAAAGGCCAGCTGCCCGCCGGCCTGCCCCTGCCCCATCTCACCTGGCGGGAGCTGGCGCCCCACCTGGAGAACCACTGGCGACGCATCGACCTATCGCGCTGGGCCAGCGGCGAAGGCGATGGCTCCCTACATCCACCCTTCCTGCCCGCCCCTGCCTACGGCGGCCGCCTGCGCACGGTCATCAGCGAGGCCTTAGCAGGCCTGCGCCAGGGCAAGAGCTTCGTCATCGTCTCCCAGCAGGCGTCTCGATTGGCTGACCTGCTCGGCGAGCAGGACGTGGTGGCGACGCCCAGTAGTGAGGTAATGTCGCCTATCGAGCCGGGCGGGCTGGCCATCATTCAGGGCTCGCTGCCCGGCGGCTGGCGCCTGGCCGCCG
>DAOUDQ010000401.1:0-2379 GCA_034431045.1 Dehalococcoidia bacterium
CGAGGTCATGGACCCGCTCGCGCTGAGGCTGCGCGACCCGACTAGCGGCAAGCCAGTACCCCTCTCCCTCATTGGCATCATCGATTTTGGCTCCAGCGCCAACTTCTTCGGCCTCTACACCTCAGAGGAGACCTTCAACGAGGTCTTCGGTGAGCCCGAGTTCTCCCGCTTCTACGTGAAGGTGCAGCCGGGCGTGGATCCCGGCGACATGGCCAAGGCCATCGAGTCGGCCCTGGTCACCAGCGGCGCCCAGGCCGTGTCCATAAAGGACCAAATCGAGGAGCAGCAGACCACTTTCAACAGCTTCTTCTACCTCATCCAGGGCTTCATGGGCATGGGCCTGCTCGTGGGCACGGCGGCCGTGGGGGTGATCGCCTTCCGCTCGGTGGTGGAGCGGCGCCAGCAGATCGGCATGCTGCGAGCCATCGGCTACACCCGCGGCACCGTAGCCCTCAGTTTCATCATGGAGTCATCCTTCATCGCCCTGCTGGGCATCGTCACCGGCGTCGGCCTAGCGGTGCTGCTGTCGTTCAACGTCCTCCATAGCGACGAGCTGTCCAACATCGACATGGGCTTCGTTATCCCCTGGTGGCAAATTCTCCTTACCGCCGCCTTCGCCTTCGGAGCCTCTTTCCTGATGACTATTCTGCCCTCGCGCCAGGCCGCAGGCATCACCATCGCCGAGGCCATCCGCTACGAGTAGGCGGCATGGGCCCCTCGCCGGCGCACTGTGTCGTCCAGGGTTTCGAGCAGCCGGCCCCCGTTTGCGCTTGACGAAACGCTAGCGCCGCGCCATCATTAGCAGCGAGACCAAAATCAGCCATCCGGCCAGCCCAGCTGTATTCAGGAAGAAGGAGGGAGCCATGGCCGCAGCGTATCCGGCCACGCTGGACATGACCTGCCGCGAGAAGGTCCCTAGAGATCAGGGCATTATCCACACCGTGGTCTTGCTCGTGCTCTGTTTCTTTGGATGGATCGTTGGGTCGATCATTGGCTTTCTAGCCTACATCGTCGCCCCCGTCGTCATAGCCTTGCGCGTCCGCTCCAAGGGCGGCGACAAGTTCATCGAGGAGGACGGACCCGATTTCAGCCGCTATGCCGGCATGTTCATGGCCATCTACGCCTACGTCTACTTCCTCACCGATGATCCGCCCGACAAGGCCATTGAAAGCACGGTGAAAGTCGACTTCCAGCCCAGCGGCAGCCCGACCTGGCTCAGTTCCCTCACCAGACCGATATTGCTCATTCCGCACGGGCTGGTGCTGGGCCTGCTGGCGCTGCCTTTCATCGTCATCCTCCCTTGGACGGCTGTGGTCGCCTTGGCGAACGAGCAGTACCCCAAGCGGTTGTTCTCGTTCGTCTTGAACTACCTCCGCTGGCAGACACGGATGACCGCCTACTTGTTCTCGTTGACGCAGGAGTACCCACCCTTCCCGGTATCCGACCTTCTCAACTCCCTGTTCGGCGGTGGAGCCCGAGACGCCTAACCCACACTCTGTGGTAAGGGCCGCTCCTGCCAACCTCGGCCGAAGGAAGCCTAGCCGCGCCCTGACCAGGCGACCCTTCTGGCTGGCGCTGATGGCCATCGCCCTTCTGCCCCTCGCTCTGGCGGCTTGCCGAGAAGGGGAGCCGAAGGTTCAGGGGCCGCTAACCATCGACCTGGCTCGCCAACGCCCCGCTCTGAGCCTGCTTGGCGCTCGGGCAGGCGATAAGGTAAGAGCGGTGGCTGCTGGCGACGTCAACGGCGACGGCCATCAAGATATCATCGTCGGCGCCTTTAACGCCGACGGCCCCGAAGGCAGCAGGCCCGATTGCGGCGAGACTTACGTCATCCTCGGCCCGGCACACAGGGACCGGACGATCGATTTCGCTGAGGGCCAGCAGGACGTCACCATATTCGGCGCCGACAGCGGTGATTCCTTCGGCTTCGCCGTAGCCGCCGCCGACGTCAACGGCGACGGCATGGACGACATCCTGGTGGGGGCGCTTCTGGCCGACGGCCCTGGCAACGAGAGGCCCAATGCCGGCGAAGCCTATGTGATCTTTGGCGCGCCCACCCTGGAGCCGACGATAGACATCGCTCTGGAGGAGCAAGACCTGACCCTCTTCGGCACCGAACAAGAAGACCGCCTGGGCGCCGACCTGGCCACCGGCGACGCCAACGGCGACGGCATCCAGGACATCTTGTTCGGCTCCTTCCTGGGCGACGGGCCAGAAAACGCCCGCTATCAGGGGGGAGAGGCCTATCTGATTTTCGGTACGCCGTCCCTGTCGGGAGCCAGGGACATGGCCCAGGACGACTACGACCTGGCCCTCATCGCCGCCGAGGCCGACGATCAGCTCGGCCACCGCCTGGCAATGGGCGACCTGAACAAGGAC
>DAOUDQ010000402.1:0-1516 GCA_034431045.1 Dehalococcoidia bacterium
CTATCGCCTCATCCACCCTCCCCCGCTCCAGGTATGCCCGCCCAAGCCCGACCTGTGCCTGCGCATCCGATGGATTCTCCCGCGCCCTCGCCTCAAGAAGTGCCAGCCTCTCCGCCGGCTGGGCAGACGCGGCGCCCCGCCCCAGCTCGCTGAGGAGACGCTCTACGTAGGGAACCTGGCGACGGAGGTGCGTGCTTCGGCGCGCACCCTCCAGCAGCCTCTGCAGCTCTTCCGCTGCCCGTTCGTTCTGGCCGCTATCCCGGTAAACCCTGGCCGCCAGGGTGTACTCCGTCGTGCGCACGTAGTCGCGCGGCGATCGCACCGCCACAAGTCCCCAGATGACCGCGTAGAGAACGAGCGTCACTGCTGCCGCGGCCACGGCGCGGCGCCTCACGCCCACCTGCGCCCGCCCCCGAGCGAACTGCTGGACTATCCAGCAAAGGAAGAAAGCGCCGTAGAGAAGCAGGAGCGGCACGATGGCCAGGCGATAGCGCGATAGGATGATGGTGGTGAAGAAACCGACAAAGGTTGATAGCGCAAGGTAATAGAGTATTAAATGCCTGCGCCACGAAGCCAATGACAGGCAGAGCCCTACCAGGCCCAGGGGGAGGATCATGCCATAGGTGAGCATACCCCGCAAGAGAGGGGAGATCTCCTTATAATAATAGTAGCTCACGTTGTTATAGGGCTCGAACGGGTCCAGCAACCCGCGCAACTTGAGAAGCTGCAAGGCGGCAAACCGCTGGAAGCTCCCCTGGTAGGTGGCGAGCGTCTCCCGCAGCACCGGCCCCAGGCGTCCCTCGGATCGCGTCAGGATACCTCGCATGCTGGGCGGAAGCGTCATCCCGATCGGGTAGGTATCAGCCGCGTTCCCCTCGATGATCCCCTCCGCCGCCCGATTGGACAGCGCGATCGGGCTCGCCCCCACGATCACATTCCGCACGACCAGTGGCGAGACCACGAGGGCGCAGCCCAGCACGAAGCAGCCCACGAAGCCGGCGCTCCGCTTCCAGCCGTGGACGCGAACAGACACCTGGAAGACCCAAAGCGCGGCTAGCGGCAGAAACAGGGCGATGCTCTCCTTGGCGAGCAGAGTCAGGCCGGCCACCGCCCCTGCCCCCAACCAGCCCGGCCGGGCCGACCGCTCTGCGGCCCGCAGCAGGAGCAAGAGCAGAAGCGTGGTGAGAAGGACGAACACGAAGTCCCGAAGCATCATCGATTCGTACAGTATGGACGGTCCGTACAATGCGCCCAGAATGGCGGCGACGTACCCCACGGCGGGCGTCCACAGCCTGGCACCCAAGCGGAACAGGAGGTAACAGTGCAGCACCCCGAGCACCAAGGTTTGGCCCGCCTTCACGAAGGCGGGGCTCCGGCCGACGCCCAGCAGGAGGGCCACCAGGTAGGGATAGAGAGGTGACTGCTGAAAGACCTCCTTTCCGCCCCACCACCGATACCACACATCGAGCGGGGCGATCTGCCGCATCCAGCTATTGTAGGGATGATGGGTGTCTAG
>DAOUDQ010000403.1:0-3854 GCA_034431045.1 Dehalococcoidia bacterium
AAGGCCTTGAGGCTGGCCGCCGAGTTGATGTAGGTGATGGGCAGGATGCCCTTGACGCCTGCCTCCGCCAGCTCCTGCCAGCAAGCGTAGACATCCTGCGGCGCGGCCATGTCGGCCAGAGAGCAACCGGCGGCCATGTTGGGCAGCATCACTATCTGGTGATCGGCCGAAAGAATATCCGCGGCTTCGGCCATGAAGTGGACGCCACAGAAGACGATGTACTCCTTCTGCCGCTGCTCGGCAGCCCAGCGAGCCAGCTTGAGGGAATCGCCGCGGTAGTCGGCGAACTGAATGATATCCTCGCGCTGGTAGTGGTGGCCGAGGATGACCAGCTTATCGCTCAGCTTGGCCTTAACCGCCTGCACCCGCTGCACCAGCTCGTCGGCGGTGAGGGCCCGGTACTCGGAGGGGATGTCCTGTTGCCAGGAGGCGAAGGCCTCTTCCTCGGCCAGGGGCACTGTCTTCAGGGGACGGTCGGTGGTGCACTCCATGGCCTCCGCGAGCAGGTTCTCCTCACTGAGTGGCTTCGTCATTGCTCGACCCCGCTTCTAGTCTGTCTGCCCTGAAGAGACCAGGCGCTGGTCCTCTCTATACGTACGTTCACCAGCTCGCCGGCGCGCTCCTGGCCGTAGAAGTGGACGATCTTGTCGCTGCGAGTGCGCCCGCTGAGCTTGCCGCCCTTCTCGCCCTCGATCAGCACCTCCTGGAGCGTGCCCTGAAGGCGAGCGTTGATGTCGGCTGCGATGCCCTCCTGTAGCTCCTCGATGATGTGCAGGCGCTCCATCTTCACCGGCTGGGGCACGTCGTCGGCCAGGGTACGCCAGGCGATGGTGCCCGGCCGCGGCGAGTAGGCGGCCACGTGCACCTTGTCGAAGCGCAGCTCGGCCAGCAGGTCGTAGGTGCGGCGGAACCGCTCGTCGGTCTCGCCGCAGAAGCCGACGATGACGTCGGTGCTGATGGCGGCGGCGGGCAGCGAGCGGCGGATCTTGGCGACTACGTCCCGGTATTCGCTCAGGGTGTAGCCGCGACGCATGCGGGCCAGAATCGTGTCGTCGCCCGATTGGACGGGGATGTTGAAGTACTCGCACACCTTGGGCAGCTCGGCCACCGCCTGGATGATGTCGTCGGTCATGTCCTTGGGGTAGGAGGTGAGGAAGCGGATGCGCTGCAGGCCCTCGATGTCGTGGATGGCGCGGAAAAGGTCGGCCAGGCTGGGCCTGTCGGGCAGGTCGTGGCCGTAGGCCTCCACCGTCTGGCCCAGAAGGGTCACCTCCTTCACCCCACGGGCGACCAGCACCTCCATCTCGTGGGCCACCTCGGCGATGGGGCGGCTGCGCTCGCGGCCGCGGCGGTAGGGGACGATGCAGAAGGTGCAGAACTTGTTGCAGCCGTGGATGACCGGCACGTAGGCCGTGGGGCCAGGAGCCTGAGGGAATGTGTCCGGCCAGAACTCGCCGCCCACGTCCTCCTCGGGCATGACAGCCGCCAGGACGTCGCTGAAGGCCTGGGGGCGGGCGAAGACGTCGACGAAGGGGAAGCGCTTCAGCAGGCCGTCCGTGCGCAGGCCGACCATGCAGCCCATCACGGCGATCTTGGGGCGGGCCCCGTTGGAACGCTCTTTCAGGCGGCGCAACGCTCCCAGCTTGCTGATGCCCCGCTGCTCGGCCTTCTGGCGGACGACGCAGGTGTTGAGGACAACGAGATCAGCCTCCTCGGGCCGGGGCGCCTCTTCCCAGCCTAGGCACTGGAGGCCGGCCGCCAGCTTGGCCGAGTCGGCCTCGTTCATCTGGCAGCCCACGGTCCAGATGTGGTATCGCGGCATGGCCAATCGGTAAAAATAAGCCCCGCTTGGGGCTATCTAGCTGCCTTCGGAACCCCGAACCTGTCCGATCAGAGAAACCTGGCGGAGGGAATGGGATTCGAACCCATGAGGGGGCTATTCACCCCCTACCCGCTTAGCAGGCGGGCGCACTCAGCCTCTATGCGATCCCTCCACCCACCAATCGGCATCTGTATTGTAGCATCGGCGGCGATGGCCCATCAAGCTTCCGGACTGGTGGAGAGGCAACGAGTGCTGTCTAGGAGGGCTCTCCCTCCAGGGACTCCTTCAGACGCCGCAGGGAGTGGTTCAGGAAGCGGCTGTAGGAGAAGCGCAGGACGAGGGATGCGACAAGCGCCGTGAGACCCGAGGCCTCGATGCGCAGGACCACTCGCGAGCCGCCGTTCACCGGCTCCGCCACGTGGGCGAACGATAGGCGTGAGCCGAACAGGCTGGCGTCCCAGGTGAAAGAGCGACCGGGGCTGAACTCGGTCACCTCCCAGGTCGAGGACAGGCCTGTCTTCAGAACGATGCGGGCGCGGCTGCCCATGGCCAGAGGGACCTCGGTCAGGAGGCGGACCTTCCGCATGTGGAGGTTCCAGGCTGGCCAGCCACCCAGGTTGACGAAAGCCTCCCAGACGCGCTCTGTGGGGACGTTTATGACGGTGCTTCGCTCTACCGCAGGCATAGCTCCCCCCTTAGAGCAGCCCTCGCTCCTTGAGCACCCGCTCGGTGGTGGCGCCGATATCGGCAGGGCTATCGACGATGACGGCGCCGGCGGTGGCCAGGGCCTCCTTCTTGGCCTGGGCAGTGCCACTGGCGCCGGCGATGATCGCCCCGGCGTGGCCCATGCGCCGCCCCGGCGGGGCAGTGGTTCCGGCCACGAAGGCGATGACCGGTTTGGTCATGGTGGTGGCGATGTAGTCGGCGGCCTCCTGCTCGAAGACGCCGCCGATCTCCCCCACGAAGACGACCGCCACCGTGTCGGGGTCGGCATCGAACAGGCGCAGGGCCTCCAGGGGCGTGGTGCCCACGATGGGATCGCCGCCCGCGCCCACGCAGGTGCTCTGGCCAATGCCGCGCTGGCTGAGTTGGGCCACCACTTCGTAGACCAGGGTGCCGCTGCGGGAGATGACCCCCACCCGACCGGGCGAGAACACATCGCCGGGCATGATGCCCACTCGCGCCTGGCCGGGGGTGATGACGCCGGGGCAATTGGGCCCGACCATGCGGATCGCTTGAGGCTGAAGATGATTGCGCACCATCACCATGTCCTGGGCGGGGATGCCCTCGGTGATGCAGACGATGACGGGAATGCCGGCCGTGGCTGCCTCCAGGACGGCGTCGGCGCAGAAGGCGGCGGGCACGAAGATCAGCGAGCAGTTGGCGCCGGTCTTGTCCACCGCCTCCTGGACGGTGTTGAACACGGGCACCTTGTCGTCGAAGGTCTCGCCGCCGCGGCTGGGGGTGACGCCCGCCACCACATTGGTGCCGTACTGAATGCAGCGGCGGGTCTGGAAGCCCCCCTCGCGGCCGGTGATGCCCTGGACGACGAGGCGGGTGTTCTTGTCTACGAGTATGCTCAAAGCTAGTCCTCCGTTCCTACCAGTTCCCAGAACTTTGGTCCCCACTGGGGGTCGTTCCTCAAGCCTTCGAAGTCTTCGTCCTCACGCGCCATGTGCCGATACTTGCTGTCACGCGCGACGGCCTCTCGGAGGTCTGCCAGCGCCTGTTCGTGGCGGCCCATGAGGGACAGAACGCACGCCCGGTCGTACACGGTGCCCGCGTCGTCGGGCCGCAGCTCGAGCGCGCGGTTGAGGTCCGCGAGGGCGTCTTCGTGGCGGTTGAGGTGGACCAGGGCGACGGCACGGTTGGCGAGGGTGATGGGATCGTCCGGCCGGAGCTGCAGGGAGCGGTTGCAGTCGGCGAGGGCCTCTTCGTAGCGCTTGAGCTGGCGCAGGGTAGCGGCGCGGTCGTTGAGGGTCTCGGGGTCGTCGGGCCGGAGCTCGAGGGAGCGGTTGAGGTCGGCCAGGGC
>DAOUDQ010000404.1:0-3379 GCA_034431045.1 Dehalococcoidia bacterium
GTCGAGGAGGCCATCCGTGTGCGCATCGGCCTCAACACCGGCGAGTCCATCGAGGAAGCGGGGGACTACTTCGGCACCGCCGTCACCCTCGCCGCCCGCATCGCCGCCAGGGCCCAGGGAGGGCAGGTCCTGGTGTCGGAGGTGGTGCGCACCGTGGGCGGCTCCCTGGCCGGGGTGGAGTTCCGCGACGCCGGCCGCAAGCAGCTCAAGGGCATCAAGGGCAGGCAGCGAGTGTACGAGGTGGTGTGGTAGCCATGGAGCCGCGCATCCAGTACGCCCAGACCAAAGACGGGGTGAGCATCGCCTTCTGGACCCTGGGGGAGGGGATGCCCTTGGTTCATATGCCCCTACTGTTTCCCCACGTTCAAATGGAGTGGCAAATACCTGAGCAGCGCCGCTGGTATGAGCGGCTGGCGCAGAGAAGAAAGGTAGTGCGGTACGACTTCAGAGGCTTCGGGCTCTCCGACCGTAGCGTATCCGAGTTCTCCCTCGAGACGGGGGTGCTGGACCTCGAGACGGTGGTGGATCACCTGGGCATGCAAAGGTTCGCTCTGTTCGGGCCGATTCACTCGGGCCCGGAGGCCATCGCCTATGCGGCCCGCCACCCGGAGCGGGTATCGCACCTCGGCCTGGGGTGCACCTATGCGAGGGCGTCCGATTGGGGCCAGTCACCACAGGTTCAGGCGGTTCGCGCACTGATGGATAAGGACTGGAACACATACACCGAGACGGCCGCCCATGCCTTTCTGGGATGGTCGGAGGGCGAGCCGGCACGAAGGTTCGCTGCCCAAGTGCGAGAAAGCGCCACGCCAGACGCGGTCCAAATGGCCGTGCGCGGGCTTACAAAAATCGACGTCACGGCCTCGTTGCCACAGGTCAAGTCCCCGACGCTGGTTCTTCACCGCCGGCAGCTTACCGGTCTGGCGGTGGACGTCGCAAGGAGCCTTGCTTCCCGCATTCCGAGCGCCCGTTTGGCCCTCCTGGAGGGGACAGCCCCAGCGCCGTACCTCGGGGACGTGGAGGCGGTATTCAGCGCCATCGACGAGTTCCTGGGCGAGGGCGAGGAAGCTGCAGCCGGACCCGCTCCGTCTGGCCTTGTCACCATCCTGTTCACCGACTGGAGGGCTCCACGACCCTCACCCAGCGCCTGGGCGACGCCAAGGCCCAGGAGGTGCTGCGCACCCACAACCGCATCGTCCGCGATGCCCTGAAGACGCACAGCGGCTCCGAGATTAAGCACACCGGCGACGGCATCATGGCCTCCTTCGCTTCGGCCAGCCGCGCCTTAGAGTGCGCCATCGTCATCCAGCGTGCCCTCGCCCAGCGCAACGAGACGGCGGAGGAGCCGATCAGGGTGCGCATCGGGCTCAACGCCGGTGAGCCGGTGGCCGAGGAAGAAGACCTGTTCGGCACCGCAGTGCAGCTGGCCGCCCGCATATGCGCCCATGCAGAGCCCGGTGAGATTCTGGCCCCCATCGTCGTCCGAGAGCTCGCGGCAGGCAAGGGCTTCCTGTTCGCCGACCGGGGCGATGTAGCCCTCCGCGGCTTCGAGGACCCGGTGCGGCTGTTCGAGGTGCGGTGGGGGGCGGAGGACGCCTAGGGGTAGACGCCGTACTTCCTTACGGCACTGACCATGGCCACGTAATTCTCGGGTCTGCAACCGGGGTGAATGGAGTTGGAGGAGCTCGCAATGTACCCGCCCCCGGGTGCCACCTTGGCCAGCGTTTCTTTCACCGACTGCACCACCTCCTCCTCGCTCCCGAACGGCAGGAGATACATGCAATCGATGTTGCCGAGGACGCACGCTCTACCGGCGAGATGCCGCTTCACCTCGCCGATATCCATGCACTGTGGCTGGATGGGGTGAATGCCGTCGAACCCCACCTCAATCAGGTCATCCAGAATGGCCCAGAGGTTACCGTCGGAGTGCTTGATGATGGGCACTCCTCGCGCGTGCGCTAGGGCCACCGTCTCCTGGTGATAGGGCTTCAGGAAGCGCCGGTAGTGCGCCGGCGACATCAGAGTCGTCGGGTTGTAGGCGAGGTCCCCTTCCAGGCAGACGACATCGGCCCCGAGGTCGATGGCTTTCTCGACGGCAGCGTTGCAGAAGTCTGTCGCGACTCGAGCCAGGGCCTGCGCCAGATCGGGATTGGCGGCGTAGTCTAGGAGGAGATGCTCCATCGCCCCCCGCAGACTCCAGCTCCAGCGAAAGGTCCCGGGTACGCTGAACACGTGCGCCCTCTCCCTGCCGATCTTGCCGATAACGTACTGCAGCATCAGGAAGTCGAGCGGGTCGGGCTCCATGCCCTCCAAGCGACCTAGATCAGACGCATCATGGATCGGCCCGTCAACGGGGTAGGGCTCACCGTGCGGGCTCAGGTGATACACGATCCCATACTTGTCCCGGACATAGTCATCCTTATAGCGCTGCCTGCCGGTCAGGAAGACTGTGGATACTGCGTCCAGGTCCAGGGCTTCGACGATGGCGCACAGAACGTCAATGAGCCGAACCACCTCATCGGGAGCAAGGTCCGGCAAGTCACGCTCGGGCAGCGAAACATCTCCAAAGAGGAGCTTGCCCAGCTTGACGATGCTCGACTCGTTGAAGCCGAGCTCAAAGATCGGGACTTGGTCTGGCTGCCCCAGGGCCAGAGCCTTGAGGATTCGTTCCCTGCCCGTCATGGCTCCCGCGCCCGTTCCGCCTTTATCACCAGGCTCCGCCGACGGTGGAATAATGCACCGCGGGAAGTACTGGTGTCAATGCCGCAGCCCCGCGAGGACATCGGGGTCTCGCCCATCGGCGACCCATCGCGGGCCGGGCAGATCTTGCGGGACCTAGTGCGGGAGGAAGCGAGCGAGCTCACAGAGCTGGCCTTCGTGAACTGAAGGGTCATTCCACTGCTGCCGGAGCCCTTGCGCTTTGCCATCGTCGAGGCCTAATGGCGGAATGTGATGCCCCGCTGCCGGAAGTCGGCTAGCCTGAGCGCCTCAGAAAGTTGCACTATGGTGCGGGTCTCCCTTCGTCGCAGTTCATCGTGGGTTTAGCGGGCCGAGGGTGATAGGATGAAGGGAGACTTCGCGAGCGCGCTCCCGGCGCTGCCGCAGACAAGGAGCACGAGATGGAACTTCCAGTCACCGGCAGGAACCGCGACCACCTTATGGAGGAGATGCGAGCCCTGACATCCCTGGACGTCGACTGGCGAAACGGCAGGATCTGGAGCCTCGTTTACTTCGCCGGCGATGACGTCGCGCAGCTGCTGAAGGACGCCTACACCACATTCTTCTACACCAACGGCCTTAGCCCCATGGCCTTTCGCAGTCTTAAGAAGTTCGAGTCGGAGGTGATCGCTATCACCGCTGACCTCCTGGGCTGCAGCGA
>DAOUDQ010000405.1:0-1637 GCA_034431045.1 Dehalococcoidia bacterium
ATCGAAATCCAGTACTGCACCCTCTGAAACTACTTGCCGAAAGCCGCCGGTCTGGCGGAGGCACTGCTTGCCGAGTTCGGCACCAGGATCAAGACCCTCACGCTTGATCCCACCGATGGGGGCCGCCACGAGATCACAGTGGACGAAGAGTTGATCTACTCCAAGCTCAAGACGGGCCGCCATCCAGAGATTGGAGAGATCAAAGAGGCTATCCGGGATCGTCTCTAATCCAATCCGGGCTGTTTGGTTCCTTGAGGGGCGCTCTCTCCGGAGAGCGCTCACTACTTTGGGCCGCTGTCAGCCCGTCCGTGGCTGTCAGGATCCATTCGTCGCCCGAACGGACAGCACCCCTTCTGCACCGGAATACGTGGCACTGGAACGACGGGTGTGGTCATCGCTGCTGGCGACGGAGCCCAGCGGCAGCTCCCGGCATCGGCGCAACAGTGGTAAGTCTGCCCTGTAGGGGTTTGGCGGGCGGATCGGGAATCACTATCCCGCCAAAGGCCGTTTTGACATCACCTTTAGCCGTTTCTGAGCACTGTGTGCCATTTCGCCCGCCCATCACAGAAACCCATCTTACTTTCAATCAAGTGCAGTAGTGGCTTCTCTCTGCTACTCTCTCGCTCTCGAAGCACGATGCTCCCATGGTTCACTCCCAAGGGGGTCCCTCGAACCTTGCAGTTCGCGAGGGAGGAAACGAGTAGTCTCGCCTCTATTCAGGGGCTTCTCCTTGCCCATCCTGGCCCGCCTGGCGAGTCGCCTAAGTTGGAGCGTCTCCCACCGCTGTACTGTCCGGGGAGACGCCGAAGCCTGGCGGCGAGGCTCACCTCCACTTCCTCCAACAGTGGGCTGCTCGCCAAGTCGTCCGGCGTCACCAGAATGTCCTGCTGACCTGGGACGAGGTCCGTCTTTCCGTACAAGTAGGCGTCGTAGACCAGGCTGGAGCAGATGTGGGCGGGATAGGTCAGCGCACTGACAAGCCACTGCTCCTTGATCAGGCGCCAGGCCACCCGCAGGAGCCACAAGAAATTGTACGGCTTCCCCACACTCCCCCAAGCGTAGGCAATGATCTCCCGCTTGTTGGCCTCTGGCAGTTCCTGCTTGGCCCGGAGGAGTTTGTACTCATCACATCCGGCGACAAACTCGTGCCACGGGCGCTCACGAACGCCGGACGTCACGGACTCAATGACGCGGGGAGAGGGCATGTTCTCCTTGATGTACTGCAGTGCAGCGTGGGTCCACGTAGCAAGGCCCGATGAGCGAGCCAGCTTACCCAAGAAGTCGGCCTTGTAGGTGACGACTACAGCAACCTCATACATGGGTTCCCCCTGTCTGGCCGATTGTGGAGCAGGTCAGGCAACGCGATGGAGCATCTCCCGCGTCACCTCCTGGAGGGGCGGCTCCTCGGCGAAGAAGCGGCGTAGCTCCTCGACGACATAGTCGCCCATGCGGGGGTTGGGCCCACCTCCGGCCACGTGGGGAGTTAGCACCACGTTGGGCAGTGCACGTAGCCTGGAATCGGCGGCCGGCGGCTCGGGGTCGCTCACGTCCAGGAGAGCGAATAGCCGCCCCTTCTCCAGCTCGCCGATGAGGGCCTGCTGGTCAATGTTCTGCCCTCGCGAGGTGTTAACCACCAC
>DAOUDQ010000406.1:0-2204 GCA_034431045.1 Dehalococcoidia bacterium
GCTACGTCAACGAGGGCTTCTCCGGCGGCGAGAAGAAGCGAAACGAAATCCTTCAGCTGGCCATGCTGGAGCCCGAGATGGCCGTCCTGGACGAGACCGACTCGGGCCTGGACATCGATGCCCTGCGGGCGGTGGCCAACGGTATTAACAAGCTGGCCGGGCCCCACATGGGGATGTTGCTGATCACCCACTATCAGCGCATACTGAACTACGTCGACCCTCATTTTGTGCACGTCCTCTTCGACGGCCGCATCGTCCGCTCCGGCGGCATGGAGCTGGCTCAGGAGCTCGAGGCCAAGGGCTACGACTGGATTGCCGGGGAGGCAGTAGCCTAGGTTGGAGGCAGAATGGCCAAGAAGGCTGTAGAGACCCCCCAGGCCGACTACGCTCAAAAGTACGGCTTCCGTGACGCCGAGAAGCCCCTCTTTCGGGCCCGGCCCGGCCTGTCGCCGGAGGTGGTAGAAGAGATCTCCTGGATGAAGGAGGAGCCCGCCTGGATGCGGGACTTCCGCCTGCGGGCTCTGAAGGTCTTCCGGAAGAAGCCTATGCCCGCCTGGGGCGGCGACCTGTCGGGCATCAACTTCGACGAGATCTACTACTATGTCAGGCCCACCGACCGCCAGGTGCATAGCTGGGACGACGTCCCTCAATACATCAAGCGAACGTTCGACAAGCTGGGCATCCCCCAGGCCGAGCGGAAGTTCCTGGCTGGCGTGGGCGCTCAGTACGACTCGGAGGTCGTCTATCACAACCTGCGTGAGGAGCTGGCCAAGCAGGGGGTGCTCTTCCTGGACACCGACACCGCCCTGCGCCAGCACCCCGAGCTGTTCCAGGAGTACTTCAGCACGGTGGTGCCGCCGGCCGACAACAAGTTTGCTGCCCTCAACTCGGCAGTGTGGAGCGGCGGCAGCTTCATCTACCTGCCCGAAGGCGTTCAGGTGGAGGTCCCCCTCCAGGCTTACTTTCGCATCAACGCCGAGAAGCTGGGCCAGTTCGAGCGCACCCTGATCATCGCCGAGCCGGGCAGCTACCTGCACTATGTGGAGGGCTGCACCGCCCCCATCTATAGCGCCGACTCTCTCCATGCAGCGGTGGTGGAGGTCATCGTCAAGCCAGGCGCCCGCGTGCGCTACACCACCATCCAGAACTGGTCCACCAACGTCTACAACCTGGTGACCAAGCGGGCGGTGGCCTACCAGGACTCGATCATGGAGTGGGTGGACGGTAACCTGGGCAGCAAGCTCAACATGAAGTATCCCGCCGTCTTCCTCATGGAGCCGGGGGCTCACGCTGAGATGCTTTCCCTGGCCTTCGCTGGCAAGGGCCAGCATCAGGACGCCGGCGCCAAGATGGTGCACGCCGCCCCCTACACCTCCTCGGTCGTTGTCTCCAAGTCCATCAGCAAGGACGGCGGTCGCAGCAGTTACCGCGGCCTGGTAAAGGTCTACCCGGGCAGTGTGGGAGCGAAGGCCAGCGTCCGCTGCGATGCCCTGATTTTGGACGATGAGTCCCGCTCCGATACCTATCCCTACATGGAGATCGACGAGCAGCAGGCAAGCATCGGCCACGAGGCTACCGTCAGCAAGATCGCTGCCGACCAGCTCTTCTATCTGATGAGCCGCGGCCTTAGCGAGACGGAGGCCGCGACGCTGATCGTCAGTGGCTTCATCGAGCCCGTCGTCAAGGAGCTGCCCATGGAGTATGCGGTGGAGTTGAACCGCCTCATCCAGCTCCAGATGGAGGGGGCGATTGGCTAGGCCAGGGGCGGCTTCTCCCTCCCGGCGAGCCCGGCGCTAGACAGGGAGAGCGGGCATCTCCTTCGCCCCAGGGGGAGGGGAGCGATGCTCGCTCTTGAGCAAGAGGAATTGTGCCGTTGACTTCGACCATGAAACAGGCGGCGAAGGGGTTCTCCCGCCGGGCGGTGGAGAAGCTCTCCTCCCTCCGTGGCGAGCCGCCCTGGCTGCGTCAGCGCCGCCTGGAGGCCTGGCGGGTGTACGAGGCCACGCCCATGCCCACCCTTCAGGACGAGCACTGGCGACGCACCGATATCAGCGGCCTCGCCCTCGACGAGCTCCTGCCCTTCGCCGAAGCACCCCGCGCTCAGGTGGATAGCATAGCCCAGCTGCCCCAGGAGCTAGGCGCCTTGCTGGACAAGGGCCAGCCAGAGGGTAGCCTCCTGGTTCAGCACGATTCGCAGGTGGTTC
>DAOUDQ010000407.1:0-3528 GCA_034431045.1 Dehalococcoidia bacterium
CGACCTGCCGCCGGAGGGTGTGGCCCACTGCCTGCGCCAGGTGGGCGTCGGCTTCATGTTCGCCCCCACCTTCCATCCGGCGATGCGCTTCGCCGCCGGCCCGCGGCGGGAGATCGGCGTGCGCAGCGTGTTCAACATCCTGGGGCCGCTGACCAACCCGGCGGGGGCCAGCGCCCAGGTCCTGGGGGTGGCCGAGGCCGCCATCGGCGAGAAGATGATCCAAGTGCTGGGCCGCCTGGGCTGTCGCCACGCCCTGGTGGTGCACGGCGAGGACGGCCTGGACGAGATGACCCTGGGCAGCCCCACCCTGGTCTACGAGCTCAAGGAGGGCGACATTCGCTCCTACACGGTGACGCCAGATGAGGTGGGGCTGCGCCAGGCCAGTGGCCAGGCGGTGAAGGGCGGCTCGCCTCAGGAGAATGCCGCCGCCATGCGAGCCGTCTTTGGCGGCGAGCAGGGGCCCCTGCGGGACATCGTCCTGCTGAACTCGGCGGCGGCCCTGGTAGCCGCCGACAAGGCCGCCACCCTGGCCGAGGGCGTTCCCCTGGCTGCCCAGGCCATCGATAGCGGCGCCGCCAGGGACAAGCTCGACCGTTTCATCGAGGCGACGGCCAGCTTTGGCTAGCGACCTTCCTGCCATCCTCGACCGTATCCTGGCCGCCAAGCGCAAGGCGCTGGAGCGCCGTCGTCAGGAGGAGCCCCTGGCTATTCTGCGTGAGCGGCTGGCCCAGGCGCCGCCGACCAAGTCGCTGGCGCAGGCGCTGGGGGGCCCTTCGCTTGGCCTCATCGCCGAGGTCAAGCGGGCTTCGCCCTCGCGGGGCGTGCTGCGCGCCGATCTGGATCCGAAGGCCCTGGCGCGCACCTACGCTGGTAGCGGCGCGGCGGCGATATCGGTGCTCACGGAGGAGCAGCACTTCCGGGGCAGCCTGGATGACCTGAAGGCTGTTCGTGCAGCCCTGGACGGCTGCGGCGACGCTCGCCCGCCCCTTCTGCGCAAGGACTTCCTGTTCGACGCCTACCACCTGTTCGAGGCGCGGGTCTACGGAGCCGACGCTGTGCTTCTCATCGCTGCTATTCTCAACCCGGGGCTGCTGGCCGAGCTGCTGGCCCTGGCTCGCACCCTGGGCCTGGAGTGCCTGGTGGAGGTGCACGACGAGCGGGAGGTGGAGCAGGCCCTGGCCGCCGACGCCCAGGTGATCGGCATCAACAACCGCGACCTGCGGACGTTTGAGGTGGACCTGGCGCTGAGCGAGTGCCTGCGTCCGCTCATCCCGCAGGACAGGGTGGTGGTGGCCGAGAGCGGCATCCACACTCGGGCCGACGTGGAGCGACTGCGAGCGCTGGGGGTGAACGCTGTGCTCATCGGCGAGGCGCTGGTGACGGCGGACGATCCGGCGGCCAAGATCGGGGAGCTATTGAGAGCATGACCCTGGTCAAGATCTGCGGCATCCGCGAGCCCGAGCACGCCATCACGGCGGCGGACGCCGGCGCCGATTTCATCGGTGTCATCTTTGCTCCCAGTCGGCGTCGGGTGACGGTCGAGCAGGCGCAGGCCATTGCGCGCGCCCTGGGATCTACGCAAGCGCGTGCTGAGGCGTCGCTACCGGCAGCGGTGGACGACGCGCGCTGGTTCCGCCAGTGGGCGCGCAGCATCGAGGCCCTGCTGGGGCGCAAGCATCCCCTGCTGGTGGGCGTCTTCGCCGACGCCGAGCCCAAGACCATAAACTCGATCGCAGAGAGCTGCGGGCTCGACCTGGTGCAGCTCAGCGGGCACGAGGCCTGGGGGATGTGCCTGGAGATATGTCGGCCGGTGATTAAAGCCATGCGGGTGGGCGCTTCAGCGTCGGCTCGCAGCATCCTGGGGACGATGCGCCCGCGCACGGCCGCCCTCTGCCTGCTGGACAGCGACGTGAGGGGAATCCTGGGTGGTAGCGGTCAGACCTTCGATTGGCGACTGGCCCGGGGCGTGGCGGCCAAGCGGCCGATCATCCTGGCCGGTGGCCTGACGCCGGAGAACGTGGGCGAGGCGGTGCGCGTGGTAAAGCCCTGGGCGGTGGACGTGTCGAGCGGCGTGGAGACGGAGGGAATCAAGGACGTGGCCAAGATTCGGGCGTTCATTGCCACGGCCAGGGAGGCTGGCTCACCATGAAGGGCGAGCGGGTCCTGCCTGACGCCAGCGGCCACTTCGGGCCCTTCGGCGGCCAGTTCGTGCCCGAGACCCTGATGACCGCCCTGGCCGAGCTGACGCAGGCCTACCACCAGGCCCAGCAGGACGAGCTCTTCCAGCGGAGGCTGGCGTCCCTCCTGCGCGACTACGCCGGTCGGCCCACGCCCCTCTACTTCGCCGAGAAGCTTAGCCAGCGGCTGGGCGGCGCTCGCATCTACCTCAAGCGGGAGGACCTGGCTCACACCGGCTCCCACAAGATCAACAACGCCCTGGGCCAGGGGCTACTGGCCAAACGCATGGGCAAGCCGCGCGTGGTCGCCGAGACGGGGGCTGGCCAGCACGGCGTGGCCGCTGCCACCGTGTGCGCCATGCTCGGCCTGGAGTGCGTGGTCTACATGGGCGAGGAGGACATCACCCGGCAGGCCCTCAACGTCTTCCGCATGAAGCTCCTGGGGGCCGAGGTCATTCCGGTGAGCAGCGGCAGCCGCACTCTTAAAGATGCCATCAACGAGGCCATCCGCGACTGGGTGACCAACGTCCGCAACACACACTACCTGCTGGGCAGCACTGTAGGCCCCCACCCCTACCCGATGATGGTGCGCGACTGGCAGTCGGTGATCGGCCGGGAGGCCCGCGAGCAGATCCTGGAGGCCGCCGGCCGCCTGCCCGACTACGCTGTGGCCTGCGTGGGCGGCGGCTCCAACGCCATGGGGTTGTTCCATCCCTTCTATGCCGATGCCGATGTGCGCTTCATCGGGGTGGAGGCCGCCGGCGACGGCCTGGAGAGCGATCGCCACGCCGCCAGCCTGGTGCGCGGGCGTCCGGGCGTTCTCCACGGCTCCCTCTCCTACCTCCTTCAGGACAAGTGGGGCCAGGTGCTGGAAACCCACAGCATCTCGGCGGGGCTGGACTACCCCGGCGTGGGGCCGGAGCACAGCTACTACAAGGAGACGGGCCGCGCCACCTACACGGCGGTGACCGATAAGGAGGCCCTGGAGGGCTTCTGTCTGTTGTGCGAGACAGAGGGGATCCCGCCTGCTCTGGAGCCAGCGCACGCCATCGCCTGCGTCGCCCAGCTCGCCCCCACGTTGCCGCCCGAGGCCATCATCGTGGTCTGCCTGTCGGGCCGGGGCGACAAGGACATGGAGGTGGTGGCGAAGGCGCTGGGGATGTCGGTGTAGGTTGTTGCTATGCCTGGCCGCTGGCCTTCCGCCCTATGAGCCTGGCCACCGCCTTGGGGCCACGATCCCCCTGGACTATGCCCTCGTGGTAAAGCAGCGTCTCCAGGCCAGGGAACATGTCCCGCAGCTCGCCGGGGCGCAGCAGGTGGTCGGGGCTCTTGGGGCCCCAGCCGAACTGGA
>DAOUDQ010000408.1:0-13708 GCA_034431045.1 Dehalococcoidia bacterium
CGCTGATCATCTGGCAGTGCTCCAGGACCTTGACGCCATCGAGGGCTGTTTCCGCCATGTTGGTGCTCTCCCGGGCAGTCTTTGGCGGGCCCCTCGGCCCGCCCAGTCGTAGATTACAATCTGGGCGCGTTAGGGGCAAGCTAGAGCAAGGTCCATCCGACGTCCAAAGGGGGGTCTCGGGGGCTAGGCGATGACCTTGAGGCGCTCACCGATGAGCTCGAAGGTTGCGGGCAGGCTGCCGATGACCTCGCCCTCCGTCGCGATGCCCACTGGCGCCGGGGATTCGGCCTCGATTCGGTGGGCGGTATGGTAGGTGACCTGGGGCAGGTCGACGAAGGCGCCGCTGCGCAGCTTGGGAAAGGAGATGACCCTTTGCAGGCGGCTCATGTCGCCCATGCACACCACATCCAGAAGGCCGTCGTCCAGACGAGCGCGGGGTGCCATGCGGATGCCGCCGCCGGAGTACTGGCCGTTGGCGAACCAGGCATTGCCCAGAAGGATTTGCTGGGCGGGAGCGCCATCGAGGGATAGGGCTACCAGGCGACTGCGGTAGGTCAGTGTGGTGGTCAGGATGGCTCGCAGGAAGGAGAGGCGTCCGCCCAGCCTCTTGGAGCTGCGGTTGACTCGGTCGCAGACTATGGCGCCCATGCCGATATCTGCCTCGTTGAGGAAGTAGCGAACGGCCTCGTTTCCGTCCGGGCTGCGATAGCGGATCTTGCCCACGTCAATCTCTCGCACCTCCCCCGTGGCCAGCCGCTCGGCGGCTGCTTCCAGATCGTGAGGGATGCCCAGGGTGCGGACGAAGTCTGCCCCGGTGCCGCGGGGGATGATCCCCAGGGTCAGGTCGGAGCGCAGGGGGCGGTCGTCGGCGATCAGGCCGTTGGCCACCTCGTTGACGGTGCCGTCGCCGCCCACCAGGGCAACGCAGCCGTATCGCTCGGCGGCCTCGCGGGCGATGGCGGTGGCGTGCCCCAGGCGCTCGGTGAAGGCGACATCGAACGGAGGGAGCAGCGAGCGCAGCTTGCTCTCGATGGCTGGCCAGCGGCGGCCGGTGGAGCTGTTGGCGGAGCGGGGGTTGACGATGAGGATAAGGTCTGGCATCAGGGCAGCCCTTTGGCGGCTCGTTCCTCTTCCGCGGCGAAGGCGGTCATCGCGGCCACTGCCTCCCGGTAGCGTTGCACCTGCTGCCGCCGCTGCCGCCGATCCCATCCCAGGACTGTGCCCATGAGGCGAGCCGCCTCGCTCGCCGCATTCAGGCCGTGGTTGTGATCGAAGAGCATCAAATCTGTGCGGCGGGCCATGAAATCCTCCAGGGTGAGCGCCATCTCCTCCGCGGCGGCGTAGATGGCTTCCACTGTGAGCACAGAGCCGCCGGGAAGCAAGGGGCGGAGCAGCCGCCGATCTGGCAGGGCGTATCCCAGCACCCTCACGTACTCCGTGCCATATGTGCGTACCAGTCGCTCGGCAACCGGGCGCGGTAGGTGCCAGCTTTCCTCTAGGGCGCAGGCCGTCGCTTCGGCGAAGCGTTCGAATCCGCCGAGATCGCCACCGGTGAGGGGCGTGTGAGCCGTGCGGCAGGGCGCCGCTGACCAGCCGAAGCGCCTTCCTTCCTGCGCCAGCACGCGGTCCAGCAGCTCCTCGGCCATGGCCCGGTAGGTGGTGAGCTTGCCGCCGGCGATGGAGACCAGCCCCGGGGGCTCGATCTGGATCTCGTAGTCTCTGGGCAGGTCCGAGGGAGCACCCTCCTCGGACACCAGAGGGCGCACGCCTGTCCAGGTGGAGATCACGTCCGATGGCGACAGGTGGGCTGCCTGGAAGGTGGCGCTGACCGAGCCCAGAAGGTAGTCTACATCGGCGGCGTCGGCTCGCGCCTCGTCGGGGCTGGCGGTGTAGTCGGTATCGGTCGTTCCTACATAGGTATAGTCGCCAAAGGGAACTGCGAACATCATGCGGTCATCGAGAGCGGCGAAGGCCACAACGGTCGACAGTGGCAGACTGGAGCGGGGAAGGACCAGGTGAATCCCCTTCGTCGGGCGGAGCATGGGGGCACCGCCGCCCTTGGCCCGCAGCTCGTCCACCCAGGGGCCGGTGGCGTTGACCACCACCCGCCCGCGAACCAGGCCGCTGCCACCGTCCAGGCGGGCGCGGAAGCGCACGCCGGGCACCCGCTCCTCGTCTTGCTCGAGGGCGGTGACCTCGGCGTAGCTGACGACGGCGGCGCCGTGGCCAGCCGCCGAGCGGATGGTGGCCAGGGTCAGGCGGGCGTCGTCCACCAGGCAGTCGAAGTAGCGGAAGCCGCCTCGCAGGCCGTCCCGTCGGAGGGTCGGCTCCATCCTCAGCACTTCGTCTGCGGAGAGCATCGTGTGATGCTCGACGCGGCGGGAGCCGGCCAGCAGGTCGTAGGCCACCAGGCCCACTTTTAGTCGCAGGCGGCTGTCGGGGCTGCCCTCGTAAACCGGCAGAATGTAGGGGAAGGGATGAACCAGGTGAGGAGCGATCTTCAGCAGCACCTCCCGCTCTCGCAGGGACTCCCTGACCAGGCGGATCTGGAGATGCTTGAGGTAGCGCAGGCCGCCATGGATCATCTTGGAGGACCTACTGCTGGTGCCTGCGGCGAAGTCCCCCTTCTCCAGGAGAGCGACCGATAGGCCGCGCATGGCGGCGTCGCGGGCGATGCCGGCGCCGGTGATGCCGCCGCCGATGATGACTAGGTCGAAGGTCTCCCGCTGGAAGCGGTCGAGATAGCTGGCGCGGGTGCGATAAGAGAATGCGCCGCTGGGTGTTGCCTTCCTAAACATCGCTTCTATCCTCACTTGCCGCCGTCAGCTTGCCCGGGTTCATGATGCCCTGGGGATCGAACGCCTGCTTAAGGGCGGCCAGCGTCCGAACGCCGGCCGCTCCCAGGTATTGGGGCATCCAGGGCCGATGGTCGCTGCCGATCCCGTGGTGGTGGCTGAGGGCCCCACCGGCGCCGATGATGGCGTCGGTCGCAGCGACCTTGACCTGCTGCCACTGCTCGAGCTCGCGGCCCTCAGCCTGCCGGGCCAGGAACGTGTAGTAGAGGGAGGCGCCATCGCTGTAGGCATGGGAGAGGTGGGCCATCACCAGTCCCCGGCCGTGCATGGCCTTGGCTATCGCATCGCGCACCGAGCTATGGAGGGCCAGGTAGCGGTCCCAGGTGGTGGCCGTCTCCAGGGTGTCCACCATGATGGCGTGATCGAGGAGGAGGTCTCTCAAATAGGGGGCCTCGAAGCGGGAACGTTTCCAGGCTCGCCCCGGGCTGCGTGTGAGCGATGACCCTTGGTGGCGGCGGAAGATGCGCTGGGCGCGGCGCCAGTCGGAATGCACCTGGTCCTCCGCTCCTTCGAAGCCCACGATCAGCAAGGCGGCACCCTCCAGCCTGATCCTGCGGAGGGCCAGGTAGAGACTCGCCAACGGCCCTGGGGGGCTCACGGCCAGGTTGACCCCGGTCTCGGCCTCGTCGGAAAGGCGCAGGACGGCTGGCCTCAGGCCTGACTGCATCACTTCTCGAGCGGCTTCCACGCCTGCCTCGAAGGCGGGGAAGAGGTAGCCACGGTAGTCGAAGCGCCTGGGCAGGGCCGCCAAGCGAACGGTTGCCTGAGTGATCACCCCCAGCACGCCCTCTGAGCCGGCGATCACCTGGTTGAGGTCGGGGCCAGCGGCAGCGGCGGGGACTGCCGGGGTGGCAATCGTGCCGCCAGGGAAGGCCATGCGCAGGCTTTCCACTCTGTCCTCGATCTTGCCGTAGAGGGTGGAGTTCTGGCCCGCCGAGCGGGTGGCGATCCAGCCGCCAAGGCTGGAGTACTCGAAGGACTGGGGGAAGTGGCCAAGGGTGAAGCCCTGGGCGTTGAGCTGCTCCTCCAGGGAGGGGCCGAGAACACCCGCTTCCAGGGTCGCCGTCGCTGCCAGAGGGTCCAGGCGTAGCATGCGGTTCATCCGCCGCAGGTCCAGGGTAACGGTCGGCTTCGCTCCGGTTGGCTCGACACCCCCGACCACCGAGGTGCCGCCGCCGAAGGGGATGACAGCGATCCCACGCTCGGCCGCCGCATCCAGGAGCGCTGCTACCTGCTCCTCCGTCTCCGGATAGATGACGGCATCGGTAGCGTGAGGGATCTCCCCCCGGCGAATGCGCACCAGGTCGCAATAACCTTTGCCCAGGCTGTGGACGGCCCTGTCAGCGCTGTCGGTGGTGAGGGACTCAGCGCCTGTGGCCGCGCGCAGGGCGTCCAGGGCCTTCGATTCCAGGCGAGAGGGAGGCAGGATGACCTCAGCCAGGGATTCGATACGCCGGCTGATGCCAGGCTCACCCAGCCGACTGCGGACGAATGCCCAAAACTGCTGTGGGTCTGGCAGGGGGAAGGTCCGATCCTCTTCCCCCCAGCCCCACCATTTGGTTGCCATTGACTAGCCTCTCCTTCGCCGACCTGAATTATATACCATTTTGGCCAGATAGGGCCTCTCGTCGCCCGCGTCGGCACCGCTACCGGCTGAGCAGGAACACCGCCGCCAGGGCGAAGATGATGCCCAGGATGCGCGTAGGCGCCAGTTCCTCGTGGAGGAACGCGGCGGAGAGGACGACAGTGAGGGCGGGGTAGAGGGAGGTCAGCGGCACCACCAGGGACGCTGGCTCGCGGGCAAGCAGCTGGTAGAACAGGATCGTGCCGACGCATCCCCCCAGCCCGGCGAGAAGCCCAAAGGTGATGCCGGAGGCATGCAGATTAACAGGTAGGAGCTGGCCGCTTGCCACCATATAGACCAGGAACACAATCGGGCAGACTATGAGGCTGCCCCAAATAATGACCTGCTGGTCGATCCGCTCCACGGCCAGCTTGCCGAAGAGGCCGAATAGGCCCCAGGCGGCGATGGTCGATGTGCCAAGTGCGAAAACCTCTGCTCTCATTTCCTCTCCTCGTTCCTGCCTGTGGGCAATACGTTAGCGGCCGTAGTTGCTTGGGCCCCGCCACGGCGGCAGGCCGAGCGGCAAACGGTGGACGGCTTCTACAGCAGTTCCTCCAGTGGAGTGTAGGGCAGGCCCAGCGCTTCTGCCACCCCGCGGCAGGTGAGCTTGCCCTTCAGGGCGTTGACGCCCTTGGCCAGGGCGGCGTCCTGGCGGATGGCGTCCATGCCTTGGTTAGCCAGGTCCAGGACGTAGGGCAGGGTGGCCGAGGTCAGGGCTTCGGTGGAGGTTTGAGGCACGGCGCCGGCCATGTTCGGCACGCAGTAGTGGACCACGCCTTCTTCTACGAACGTCGGCTGGGCGTGGGTGGTGGGGCGCGAGGTCTCTACGGCCCCGCCCTGGTCGATGGAGACGTCGACGATGACCGCTCCTGGCCCCATGGAGCGCACCATCTCGCGAGTCACCACCTTTGGCGTGAGGGCGCCGGGGATCAGGACGGCGGCGATGAGGAGGTCTGCGCCGGTCAGTTCCTGCGCTATGGTCGCTGATGTGGACACCCGGGTGGCAATGCGGCCGCCGAAGTGCTCTTGCAGATAGGCGAGGCGTGGCAGGTCGATGGAGATGACGGTGATGCGGGCCTCCAGGCCGACGAGGGCGCGGCAAGCCGCTGTGGCCACGCTGCCGCTGCCCAGGATCACCACCCGTCCCGGGGCCACACCGGCCACGCCGCCCACCAGCTTGCCTCGTCCCGGGCCCGGGCGTTTCAGCAGGTGCACACCGATCTCCGCTGCCATACGGCCGGCCACCTGGCTCATCGGCGCCAGGAGGGGCAGCGAGCCGTCCGCTTCCTGCACCGTCTCGTAGGCAATGGCGGTCACGCCAGAGGCCAGGATTCGTTCCGTTAGCTCAGGGAGCGCCGCCAGGTGAAGGTAGGTGAACAGGATGAGGCCCGGTCGCAGAAGAGCGTACTCCGCCGGGGTCGGCTCCTTCACCTTGACCAGCAGGTCGCAGCGCTCGGCCACTTCCTGAGGCGTATCGAGGAGGATAGCCCCGGCATCGCCATACTGGTCGTCGCTGAAACCGCTGCCCTGCCCGGCGCCTCGCTCCACCAGCACGGTATGGCCGGCCTGCCTGAGGGCGCGCACACCCAGGGGCGTAAGACCCACTCGATACTCCTCGATCTTGGTCTCACGGATGGTGCCAACGTTCATGATGTACCCTTCCTAGCGCTTTTCTCCAATCACCAGAGAGGTTCTGGCTTGTCCAGGGCTCGTTCAACGACATTGGCATGTCTCGGCGAGACCCTTGGCACGGTCAAATCATGTATCAGGCAGAGAGGACTGTCAACCAAGGCGCTTGACTGGCGTCCAGTTCCTTCCTATAGTCGCAGCGACACCGGGACTTCTTTCAGTGCAATGGGGGTGTGAAGATGTATGACCTCAAGGGGAAGGTGGCTATCGTTACAGGGGCCGGTCGCAAGCTGGGCATCGGTCGGGCCACAGCCCTCAGGCTGGCCCGGGAAGGGGCCGACGTGGCGGTGGCCGACATCTGCCGCGAGTTCGAGGAGTTTCCCGGCTACGGCCTGGGCATGTGGGAGGGCCTGAAGAGCACAGCGGACGAGATCAGCGCCCTGGGCGTGCGTGGGCTCCCGCTGAGGGTGGACGTGACGGACAGCAGGCTGGTGGACGAGATGGTGGCCCAGACCATGGACGCCTTCGGCCGCATCGACATTCTGGTGAACAACGCCGGCGGCGCCCCGGGCCCGGCGCCCCTGCTCTGGATGGACGAGGCAGCCTGGAACAAGACCCTGGCCATCAACGCCACAGGCACCTTCCTCTGCTCCCAGCGGGTGGCGCGGACGATGATCGCCCGCCGGGAAGGGGGGAAGATCATCAACGTCTCCTCCGATGCTGCCAAGAGGCCTTCTCCCGCCCTGGGCGCCTACTGTGCGGCCAAGGCGGCCATTGTGGCCTTCACCCAGACCCTGGCCGTCGAGCTGGCTGCCAGTGGCATCCAGGTCAACGCTGTCTGCCCCGGACAGGTGGACACCGATCTTCAGCGCTGGGGCTGGCAGCTCGAAGCCAACTTCCGGGGCGTACCCTACGATCAAGTCATCAGTGAGGCGATTGAGGGAATTCCCTTGGGCAGGCTGGAGACGCCTGACGACGTGGCCGATGTGGTGGTCTTCCTGGCGTCCAGCCAGTCGGACTACATGACCGGCCAGGCGATCAACATCGACGGCGGGATAGTGATGCACTAGGGTTGGCGCCTCTTCGAGACGCTGGCGGTGTTGGCACTGGCCAACGCCATCGTGTGGTTTGTGGTGGCGACGGGGCAGGTTCTTCCCTTGCCAGCCCTCGCGCCTGCGGGTACAATGAGGCGGTCATGGCCCTGTACGAGCTTGAAGAAGGAGGTACCTGATGCCTACGTACGTGTCGCTGGTTCGCTTCACTGACCAGGGCATCCGCAACGTCAAGGACGCGCCCGAGCGCATCGCCCAGGTTGAAAAGTTGTTCGACCAGGTCGGTGCCAGGCTCAGTCAGCTCTACCTGACCATGGGCCGCTATGACTATGTGGGGGTCATGGAGGCGGCCGACGACGAGACGGCGACGAAGGCCGCCTTGGCGTTGGGCTCGCTGGGCAACGTCCGCACCGAGACCCTGCGGGCTTACACCAGGCCGGAGATCGCCAAGATCATCGGCGGCCTGCCCTAGAGCCTAGTCTTCCTCCCGCTGCTGGAGACAGACTGCCTCCTCGGCCAGGCCCCTACCCCGCCCTCTCCCGCTGGCCAACGCCATCGTGTGGTTCGTGATGGCGATTGTTTTTCCCTACCAGGCTCCGGCCGAGACCCCGGCAGATGCTGCAGGCTGCTCTGGCTTTTCGCGGGCGTTGTCCCCGCCGACCTCCGTCTCCAACTGGGTAACGCAGTAGGGTGGGCGCTGCCAGGGGCTACCTCCCCTTGCTCCGATGGGCTATGATGGCTGACGATCGCCATGAAGGCAGCGCACCGATTCCTGGTCGTCCACGCAGATGCAGCCCCCAGGGCGGACTTCAGCCACGAACTGGCCGAGATAGCCGCGGTGGACGCCGACTTTCGGGCCACCAAGAGCGGCCACGAGGATGAGCTGATCGAGAACCTGAAAGACGCCGACGTGGTGCTGGTGAACATGGCACCCATCACCCGTCGTGTCATAGAGCAGCTGCATCGCTGTCGCGCTGTCGTGCGCTACGGCGTCGGCGTGGACAACGTGGACCTGGAGGCGGCCAGCGAGCACGGCATCGTGGTCGCCCACGTGGTGGACTTCTGCACCGAGGAGGTCTCCAACCATGCCCTCCTGCTCCTCCTGGCTTGCGCCAAGCGCCTGGTGCCCCTGGATCGCGGCGTGCGTGAGGGTCGCTGGCCTCGGGGGCCTCTGCTGGCCCTGCCCCCCATCTTCGGGCAGACGTTGGGCATTGTGGGGCTGGGCAACATCGGTGAGGCCCTCGCCCGCAAGGCGCGGGCACTAGGTCTGCAAGTTGTTGCCTACGACCCCTTTGTCGACCCCAGGGTGGCAGAGGAGTGCAACGCTCGGCTATGCTCCTTGAAGGAGCTTTTGCAGCAGTCGGACTACGTGTCGGTGAACGCACCGCTGACAGCGGAGACTCGCCACCTCATCGGGGCCGAAGAGCTGGCCCTGATGAAGCCGACGGCTGTCCTCATCAACACGGCACGGGGAGCCCTGGTGGACGAGGGGGCGCTGGTGGAAGCCCTGCGCAGCGGCCGCATCGCCGCGGCCGGCCTGGACGTGTTCGAAGAGGAGCCGCTTCCGCCCGACAGTGCGTTGCGTGGGCTGGACAACGTGGTTCTGACGCCCCACAGCGCCGGCTTCTCGGAAGCGTCGGTGAGGAAGGTAAGGGTGGAGGTGGGAAAGGCGGCAGCCGACGTGCTGGCCGGTCGCTGGCCCAAGCAAGTGGCTAACCCCGGCGTTCGGCCGCGGGTGGAGCTAGCTGCTCGCCAGGGCTGACCGCGGCCCCTGGACTTGACATCGGCAGGAGGAAGACATGACAGAGCGCATCGGTTTCATTGGCCTGGGAATCATGGGACGGCCCATGGCCCGCAATCTCCTCAAGGCTGGCTATCCCCTCACTGTGTGGAATCGCAGCCGACCAGGCATCGACGAGCTGGTGGCGGAGGGAGCTGCCGAAGCCTCCTGTCCGCGAGAGGTGGCCGAGCGCTCCGATGTTGTGATAACCATGGTGTCCGACTCGCCGGATGTGGAGCAGGTCGCCCTCGGCCCCGGCGGCATCATCGAGGGGGCGCGGCCAGGGCTGGTCATGATCGACATGTCTACGATCTCACCAGCGGTGACCCGCCGCATCGCTGGCCGACTGGCGGAAGCTGGCATCGAGATGCTCGATGCGCCCGTCAGCGGCGGCGACAAGGGCGCCATCGCCGGCACGCTCTCCATCATGGTGGGGGGGCCAGAGGCCACGCTCGCCCGCTGCCAGCCCATCCTGGAGGCGATGGGTCGCACCATCACCTACTGCGGCCCCGGCGGCGCTGGCCAGACGGTCAAGCTCTGCAACCAGATCGTCGGCGGCCTGAACAACCTGGCCATGTGCGAGGCGCTTGTCTTTGCGGTCAAGGCGGGGGTGAACCCGAGGACGATGATCGAGGCCGTGAGCGGGGGCGCCTGCACCTCCTGGGCGATCCAGAACCTGGCGCCCAAGATCGTGGAGCGCGACTTTGCCCCCGGCTTCAAGGTGGCGCATCAGCAGAAGGACCTGCGCCTGGCCTTGGACGAAGGGGACAAGCGCTCGCTGCCCCTGCCGGGCACCAGCCTGGTGCACCAGCTATTCGCTGCCGTGGAGGCCGACGGCCTGGGCGGCGAGGGCATCCAGAGCCTAGTGAAAGCGCTAGAAAAGCTGGCCGGGGTTACCGTGGAGCAGCCTCGGTAGCGGGGGCGGGAAGAAGCTGGTCGCTGTTACTCGGCCAACGGCTGGCCGATCTCCAGTTCCACCTCGGGGACAGTCTGGGCAAACTCGCTGGTCAGGACGCGGCTGGCGCCTTCGTCGCCCTTCAGATAGTGGTTGAAGAAGGCGGTGGCGAAGAGGCGGGCCAACTCGCGCTGGCGGTCTCCGGGCAGCCCCTGAGCAGAGGGCTCAGCCGCGGGGCAGGCGGTGAGATCGGCGCCAGTCACTTGCGCGATTCGCATACTATCCTCGAGGAAGGTGGCTCCGCCACTTGTCGCCAACGCGCCGGGCGGAGGGTCTTCCATATCGATGTCGGCAAACCGCATGTGGTTGCCGCCCAGAAGCGTCAGCAGGTATTTCGGCGGGCTGGCGGCGTCGTAGGCCTGACGAATGCTCTCGAAGGGCACGACCTGGTCGTCGCTTCCGCCGATGACGAGGAGAGGGATGTGAGAGTCCTCGTAGGTTGCGCTGCCCACCAGGCAGGCCGGTGGGGAAAGGGGCAGGGCCGCTTTCACGCGGGGGTCGGCCAGGAGGCCGAAAGTGACCAGGATGGTCGTCAGACCGCCGAGGGAGTGACCAGTGAGGCCGATGGCTGCTTCGTCTATGGCGCCCTCGAATAGATTGCCCGGCTCGTCGGAGAAGTGGAGTAAGCTATCGATCAAGAAGCTCACGTCGCCGGGCTGGTTGACGACATCGCCCAGCCTGGGGCCGCCGGGCGCTGCGCCGTTGCTCAATGGATAGTCAGGCGAGATGACGATATAGCCGTGGCTGGCCAGATGGGCGGTGTAGGAAACGGACTGTCGCCGGACGCCCATGAAGCCGTGGCTGAAGACGATCAGGGGGTAGGGTGCCCGCGAAGGGTCCAGGCTAGCATCGCGAACCTCACCCGGTTGAGCTTCCCCCTCGGCTGGGTACCACACCTCGGTCACCAGAGTGCGGCTGTCGGCGCCGGGGTAGTCACGGTTGGCGTCCGTCGGCCGTGATTCGTCCACCAGAGTCACGGTTGACACTCCCACCCGAAAGGGACCGCGCTCGGCCAGGTCTTCCAGGGAGACGGTGGGAGTCGCGACAGCAGATGGGCCCTCGTCCTGTCCGGCGGTGCAAGCAGCCGCCAATAGAACTGCCAAGGCAAGCGCGGCGATGGTCGGCAGAGCTGCCCGCAGGGGCGGTAGTAGTTGTCTCCAGAGGGTCGCTATGTTGGTCATCACCTGCTGCCTCGACTGGCGGCATCCATGACGATTAGGTGAGCCAGGCCGGAAGGCTGGTGCACAAATCATCTCCAGCCACGGCTCCTCTGTCAAGCGCGCCCTGGCTTGACATAGCTTGCATCGCGGCGATAGAAACGAGGCGAAGGAGTCGACGCCGCAGGCAGGGGCCGCGGCGCTAGCCGGGCAAGAAACCAGGAGGTGCGGCGATGATGACCGGAAGCGAATACCGGGGAAGCCTGCGCAAGCTGAAGCGCGAGGTCTACGCCTTCGGAGAGAAGATCGAGGACGTGGTGGAGCATCCGCTCACTAGGCCGCACGTAAACGCGGCGGCCATGACCTATGACCTGGCCCATGACCCCCGCTACGAGGACCTTGCCACCGCCACCTCTCATCTCAGCGGACGGCGGATCAACCGCTTCACCCATATCCACCAAAACGCTGATGACCTTGTGCGCAAGGTGAAGATGCTGAGGGTTCTAGGGCAGCAGACGGGCACCTGCTTCCAAAGGTGTGTCGGTTTCGATGGCTTGAATGCCCTTTACGACACCACCTACCTCATCGATCAGCAGCATGGGACCGAATACCATAGCCGTCTGCGAAGCTTCGTGACCTACGTTCAGGACAGCGATGTCATGTGCGATGGGGCGATGACCGACCCCAAGGGCAACCGCGCCCTGCCTCCCAGCGGACAGGAGGATCCGGACCTCTACCTTCGGGTGGTAGAGCGCAGAAAAGACGGCATCGTGGTGCGCGGGGCCAAGATCCACCAGACGGGCGCCGTCAACTCCCACGAGATAGTGGTCATGCCCACCACTGCCTTGCGAGAAGAAGACAGGGACTACGCCGTCTCTTTCGCTGTGTCCACTGACACGCCGGGGCTTATCTTCATCTTCGGGCGGCAGACCAACGACGAGCGGAAATTGGCAGGGGAGATGGATCAGGGCAACCCCCGCTTCGGCTTCGTGGGCGGTGAAGCGCTGATTGTGTTTGAGGATGTCTTCGTGCCCTGGGAGCGGGTTTTCATGTGCGGGGAGTATGACTTTGCCCTGCCTCTGGTGGAGACATTTTCCTCCTACCACCGTCAGAACTATGGGGGTTGCAAGGGCGGGGTGGCCGACGTGCTTATCGGAGCGGCCGCTCTCATCGCCCGCTGCAACGGGGTGGCAGATGCCGCCCATATTCGCGACAAGTTGGTGGAGATGGTGCACCTCACCGAAACCCTTTTCAACTGCTCCCTGGCTTGCTCCGCTGAGGGGCAAGTGACGCCCTCAGGCGTCTGCTATGTGAACCCCCTCCTGGCCAACACCGCCAAGCTGAACACCACTCGCTTCGTCTACGAAATATGCCGCCTGGCCCACGACATAGCGGGCGGCCTCCTGGGCACTCTGCCCTCAGAGAAAGACCTGCGGCATCCCGTGGTGGGGCCGTACGTCCAGAAGTACTTCCAGGGCGCCGCTGATTTCCCCGCCGAGGCCAGGATTCGAGTGGCCCGTCTCATCGAGAACATGACGGGCTGCTCTGCCCTGGTGGAGTGCATGCACGGCGCCGGCTCGCCTCAGGCTCAGAAGATAGCCATCTACCGACAGGCCAATCTGGCGGAGAAGATGGCCCTGGCCCGGCGCCTGGCGGGCATCGCCAGCGAGGGTGAGGGCTGAGGACGGCAGCCGCCAGGCGCTCGCGGATCTGGGGGTTGATACTGACGGCTGCTCCAGCGAGCTAGGCGCTGGCGATGGCGGCGTTCAGGCGCTCGCGGACCTGGACCGCCTCCTCGACCATTCGGTCGATAAGCTCCTTCACTGTGGGCACATCGTGGACGAGGCCGACCGCCTGGCCGACGCTGGCCAGTTGCGAATCCAGCTTGCCGTCGTCGAAGACGGCGCCCCCCTGCCCGGCTATGATGGGCAGCAACTCCTCCAGGGTGGTTCCCCGGGTCTCCATCTCCATCACCTTGGCCGCCACGGCGTTCTTCAGCACGCGCGACGGGTTCTTGATGGATTTCATGAGGTAGGCGGTGTCTGTCTCCGCGGCGTTGACCAGGTGCTCCTTCCAGGCGGGGTGGCCGCGGCACTCCTTGGTGGCCATAAAGCGGGTGCCCATGAGAACGGCCTCGGCGCCCAGGGCTAGAGCGGCCACCAAGCCGCGACCATCGGCGAAGCCGCCGCCAGCCACCACCGGTATGCTCACCGCGTCCACGGTCGCGGGCACCATTATCAGCGTGGTCACCTCGTCCATGCCCGGGTGGCCGCCGCACTCGTGTCCCACCACGCACACGGCGTCGCAGCCGAGCCGTTCGACAGTGTGGGCGTAGCGGACGCCCGGCACCTTGTGCATTACCTTGACGCCACCGGCATGCAGCGGCTCCACGATCGCCTCCGGGCTGCGACCGGAGGTTTCGACTACCGGTATCTTCTCCTCGCAGGCGATCTCTGCCCAGGCCTCGATGGGCTGGGGACGGAGGGCAGGGAACAGGTTGATATTAAGCCCGATCGGACCGTCGGTCATGTCGCGGGTCTTGCGGATCTCGGCGCGCAGGTCGTCCAGATTCTCGAAGGGGGCCGCCGTCATGAAGCCGAGGCCACCGGCATTGGCCATTGCTGCTATCAGCTCGGCCCGGCCGATCCAGTACATG
>DAOUDQ010000409.1:0-8621 GCA_034431045.1 Dehalococcoidia bacterium
TGGGCAGGCTTGACGGCTTGGACGGCCGTCGGTAACATGGCCTTGCTCGTGCACAAACGAATCGGCCGGTCCAATGCCCGACGACCGTTCCCGCCCTTTCCCCCGGGGCGGCCGTTTTGGTTCTCAGTTGCAGCCGGAGGAGGTACGCTGTGATCACCATTAGCGCTATCAAGGCCGACGTCGGTGGCTATGTAGGCCATTCCGCCATGCACCCCGACGTGCTGGAAAAGGGCCGCGAGGAGGTAGAGCGGGCGCGCCAGCAGGGTCTGCTCATCGATCATCATGTCACTTACTGCGGCGATGACCTCTTCCTGATCATGACCCACGAGCACGGGGAGAACTATGAGCCGGTGCACCGCCTGGCCTGGGACACCTTCATAGTATGCACTGATGTGGCCAAGAAGCTAAAGCTGTACGGTGCCGGCCAGGATCTCCTGACCGATGCCTTCTCGGGGAACATCCGCGGCGCCGGCCCCGGCTCGGCAGAGATGGAGATCGAGGAGCGCCCCTCCGAGCCGCTCATCGTCTTCATGGGCGACAAGACGTCGGCAGGCTCCTTTAACATGCCCCTCTACAAGATGTTCGCCGACCCCTTCACCACCGCTGGCCTGGTGATCGCCGAGAGCCTCCACCAGGGCTTCAGCTTCGAGGTGCAGGACGTCGTCGAGCACAAGAAGATCACCCTCAACGCCCCTGATGAGATATACGACCTCCTCATCTTCCTGGGGGCCCCCTCCCGTTACGCCGTGAAGAGAGTCTTCTCGCGGGCCACCGGCGAGATAGCGGCCGTCTCCAGCACCGACCGGCTCTCCTTCATCGCCGGCCGCTACGTGGGCAAGGACGACCCGGTGTGCGTGGTGCGCTCTCAGGGGAACTTCCCCGCCGTGGGGGAGGTTCTGGACCCCTTCAGCGTGCCCTTTCTCGTCGAGGGCTGGATGCGGGGCTCCCACCACGGCCCCTGGATGCCCGTCGGGCTCAAGGACGCCCACCCCACCCGCTTCGATGGGCCTCCGCGCATCGTCGCCCTGGGCTTCCAGCTAGCCAACGGCAAGCTGGTGGGCCCTAGGGACATGTTCGATGACCCCAGCTACGATCACACCCGCCAGAAGGCCAACGAGATAGCCGACTACCTGCGCTGGCACGGCCCCTTCGAGCCGCACCGTCTGCCCCTGGAGGAGATGGAGTACACCACCATGCCGGTCATCGCCAAGAAGCTGGCCGAGCGCTGGCAGCCGCTGGACTAGCGTGCCCAAGCTTCTTCTGGCCACCAACAACCCCGGCAAGGCCGCCGAGTACCGCCAGCTTCTGGCTGGCTGCGGCTGGGAGCTGGTGACGCCAAGCGAGCTGGGCCTGAGCCTGCCCGCCGAGGAGACTGGCGACACCTACGAAGAGAATGCTAGAATGAAGGCGCTTAAGGCCGCCCACCTGAGCGGCCTTCATTCCCTGGCCGATGACTCCGGCCTGGAGGTAGACGCCCTGGCAGGCGAGCCGGGGCCACGGGCGGCCCGCTTCGGCGGCGAGGGGGCCACCCACCAGGAGAAGATGTCCCTCCTCCTGGAGCGCCTCCAGGGAGTGCCGCTTCTGGAGCGCGGTTGCCGCTTCGTCTGCGTCATCGCCGTAGCCGATCCCCAAGGCGGGGCGCGGCTGTGTCGGGGGGTTTGCAAGGGCCTGGTGGCTGAGGCCCCCCAAGGGGAAGGCGGATTCGGCTATGACCCCATCTTCTACCTGCGGGAGAGGGGTCTGACCATGGCCCAGCTATCGGCGGAGGAGAAGAACGCCATTAGCCATCGCGGGCGGGCGGCCCAAATAGCCCGCCAGATACTGAAAGAGCTGCTGTATGAGTACCAGCAACGGCTTCATGCCAGCCAGGCCACTGATTGACCCCTTCCAGCGTTCCATCAACTACCTGCGGGTGTCCGTCACCGATCGCTGCAATCTGCGCTGCCTCTACTGCATGCCCGAGCAGGGCGTCCCCCTCATGCCCGCGCGGGAGATCCTCACCCTGGAGGAGATCGCCCGCATCGTTGGAGTGGCGGCGGGCATGGGCCTGCGCAGGGTGCGTCTCACTGGCGGCGAGCCCCTGGTGCGCAAAGGCATCGTCAAGCTGGTGCGCTGGATCGGCCAGACGCCAGGCATCGAGGACATCTCTCTCACCACTAACGCCATGCTTCTCGCCTCCTACGCCCACGAGCTGGCCGCTGCCGGCCTGAAGCGGGTCAACGTGAGCCTGGATACCCTCCGCCCCCAGCGCTTTCGCCAGATCACGCGCCATGGCGACCTCTCAGCCGTTATGGCGGGCATCGCCGCTGCCCGCGACGCCGGTCTGTCCCCCCTAAAGCTGAACGTGGTCGTCATGCGGGAGGTCAACGATGACGAGATCGCGGAGATCGCCTGCACCACCCTGAAGGAGGACTGGCAGGTTCGCTTCATCGAGCTTATGCCCTTCATGGACGAGCAGGAGACCTGCATCAGGGACACCTCCCTGGCCCTGGGCTTCGTGCCCGCTCAGGAAGTGAAACGGCAGATCAAGGAGGCGTTGGGCCCTCTGGAGGCGGCGGAGACCAACGCAGGCGGCGGCCCCGCCAAGTACTATCGCCTGCCTGGAGCCAGGGGCCTCATCGGCTTCATCAGCCCCCTCAGCGAGGACCGGTTCTGCACCACCTGCAATCGCATGCGCCTCACCGCCGACGGCAAGATCCGCCCCTGCCTGCTCACCGACCAGGAGATAGACCTGAAAGAGACGCTGCGCCGGGGCGGCAGCGACGATGAGCTACGCCAGCACATCCTTGCGGCGCTGGACAGCAAGCCCGATGCCCACCACCTGCGCGACGGCAGTCGCCCCCGCCGGCGCAAGATGGCCCAGATCGGGGGGTAGAGACCTGCTGGTGGCGTCCCTAGATGACCCTAGCCCATTGCCAAGGAGAAACCGATGGCCAAACTGACCCAGGAAATGAAGGGCCTTTAGACATGGCCCGCAGGCTCAGCCACCTGGACGAATCAGGCCGCCCGCGCATGGTGGACATAACCGCCAAAGCCGACACCGCCCGCCAGGCGATAGCCAAGGGCAGCATCCACATGAAGCCCCAGACCCTGGCCCTCATCCGGGCCGGGCAGGTGGCCAAGGGCGACGTGCTCTCGGTGGCCCAGGTGGCGGGTGTCATGGCCGCCAAGAAGACCCACGAGCTCATCCCCCTGTGCCATCCCCTCCTCCTCACCGACATCGACGTTCAGCTCCAGCCGGACGAAAAGGAGAACGCCCTTCACATCACCGCCAGCGTGCGCACCACCGGCAAGACGGGGGTGGAGATGGAGGCCCTGACGGCGGTGGCGGTGGCCGCCCTCACCGTCTACGACATGTGCAAGGCAGTGGACAGGGGGATGCGCATCGAGGGGGTGCGCCTGGCGCGCAAGTCGGGCGGCAAGAGCGGGGAAATCGTGCTGGAGTAGGCGGCTGGGCGGCACCCCGCTCTCCCTGAACGTGACGGGAGCAAGACCATGAGCAAGCGACCAAGAGGCACCGAAGGCTTGTTGCTTGGCGCTGGAGTGATGGTGACCGCCCTGGCTGTTTTATCCGCGGTCTACTCTAGCGGGGGCGGTTGGGGAGCGGCCCAGGAAGGCACCTACCTGCTCCACGAAGTCCGTACCTACCTTGTGGAGGAGGCCAAGGCCGGCAGCCGCAGCATCACTGTGGCAGAGCCTACAGGTTTCAACCTCGGCGACTGCTTTGGAATCAGGGATGCGGACCCCTCAGCTTGGGAGGACAACGCAATAGTGGACATCGCCGGCAACGTGTTCTACCTTCAGACCCCTCTTAATTATCTCCACCCTCCCTTCACGCCGGTAGTGCGGTGGGACATGCCCTGCCCGACGGCTACCCCCATACCGACGCCTACGCCTACAGCCACGCCTACACCGACGCCTCGGGCTACGCTGACGCTGCCGCCTGAGGCCACGCCCACGCCTACACCGACGCCTCAGGCTACGCTGATGCTGCCGCCTAGGGCTACGCCGACCCCGGTGGCTACCCGGGGAGTGCTACCGCTTACGGGCATGGGCCAGAGGGGTGACGGTGGCCGCTCGACGGCAGCCTATGGGCTGCTGGCACTCGGCGCGGTGGCTGCCCTAGCGGGGGTTGCGGGCCTGGTGTGGCACTTCCACACGCGCAAACCCTAGCGTTGGCGCCCAATAGCTAGCCAATGGAAGACCGCCAGCCCGTTGCGGGCTCGCCGTCATCGCACCCCTGTAGATGAAGGCGCCTCCCCACGGAGGCACCAGCTAGTGGCCCTGCTGTTCCAGCAGTATCTCCACCACCCGGGTCAAGGCATTATAGGCGTAGAGCAGGTAGTCGCGCGGGTGGAGGTCATCCAGCTTCTTGAGCTCCTCCTTACGCATGGACACAGGGTCGGCCGCCTCATCAGGGAAGGGTGGAAGCTCCACCCCCATCACCAGCTCGTAGAGCTCGCCATCGGGGCAGACCACCACGCAGCCCCGCTCGCCGTGTGCGGCGGCAGGGGGCTCGGCCTCGATGGCGTAGGTGAACAGGGCGCCGGGGAAGGGCGGGAAGGGGTCCAGATGGCTCACCGCCTCCCGCAGGAGCTCTCGCAGGCGCAGGGCCGCTTGTTCGACGAGGGCATCGGCCTGGGCTTTATGGGCCAGAGGGTCGAGATCTTCCGAGGTCATTGGGTTCACCAAATAGGCTTGCCCCGCCGTTTACCTTTTTCGACAGATGTGATAGAATCTTTTTTGCAAATGCTCTAAACTAGTCGAGCCGGCCTGAAACCAATATAGCATTTCCCCTGCCCCGAGCAAAGCATAGACGTCATGCAGACGACGCGCCAGCAGATTCTGGAGCATTTACAGCGGCATGGCCGGGCTACCGTCAAGGAGCTGGGGCAGCTTCTCCGCCTCACCTCCACCGGTATCCGCCAGCACCTCACCGTCTTGGAGCGCGACGGCCTGGTGGCGGCGCACGAGGAGCGCGGCCGGGTGGGACGCCCCACCCTGGTCTACACCCTCACCGAGAAGGCCGAGTCCCTCTTTCCCAGGAGCTACGATGAGCTGGCCACCGCCCTCCTGGAGGAGATTCGGGCCAGCGAGGGGAGCGAGCGCCTCTATCAGCTCCTCCACCGAGTAGCCCAGCGGATGTCTGAGTCCCTCTGGGAAAGGGTGCAGGGCAAGAGCCTGGCCCAGCGAGTGCAGGAGACGGCGCTCATCCTGCAAGAGCAGGGCTGCCTGGTGGACTGGGAGCAGCGGGGCGGCGAGTTCTTCCTGCACGAGTTTACCTGTCCCTTCTCCACGGTGGCTAAGCAAGACAGCTCGGTCTGCACCCTTCACCTGGACCTTGTCCGTCTCCTCACCGGCGCCGACACCCGCCTGGTGCGAAGCCTGCTGCGTGACGAGCGGGCCTGCACCTATCGCATTCGCCCCCTCACTGATGAAGGCATCCCTTAGCTCTCAAGCGGCCAGTCCCTAGAACCGCTGTCCCAGCTAATGTCTGTCCCCACGCGGCACTGTATAGCGGTCGAGAACAACCGTCGGATGTTCTCCCGCATCGCCCATCGATATGACCTGCTGAACCGGGTGACGACCTTCGGCCGTGATCGGGCCTGGCGTCAAGCCGCCGCTGCTCTGGCCGCTCCCAAGGGCTGTCGCCTGGCTCTAGACATGGCCACCGGCACCGGTGAGCTGGCCTTCCTCTTGGCAAACCGCGCTGAGCAGGTGGTAGCGGTAGACATCTGTGCCCAGATGTTGTCCATCGCCCGGGCCAAAGCCAGATGGCGGCTGAGGGCAGGCCGCATTCAATTTCTCCTCGCCGACGGCTTGCGACTGCCCTTCGCTGCCGACACCTTCGACTGCGTCGCTACGGCCTTCGCCTTGCGCAATGTTGCTGACCTGCGCTTGGCCCTGGCTGAAATGCATCGGGTAGTGCGTCCCGGCGGGCGAGTGGCCTGCCTAGAATTGACCCGGTCTCCCTTTCGGCCGCTGGCCGCCATTCACGCCTTGTACCTGGCCGGTCTCATCCCCGGCTTGGGCCAGTGGCTGGCCGGCCAGGCCAGGGCGTATACATTCTTGTCGGAGTCTTTGAGCCGATTCCCTGATGCCCAGCATCTGGCCGAGGCGATGCGAAACAGGGGCTTTCGCCGCGTGGGCTATCGTCTCTACCGTCTGTGGCCTGTCGCCCTTCATGTAGGGATCAAATAAGCCCACGAGCTGAGGCTCATCCTGCCCAGCCAAACAGGGAGCAACAGCCCCAAGGTTATCCTCAATTTTGTCATCAACCCCTGGCCAGGAGGGGGGAGAAGAGGCTTATGATCGGTCAGCGGGTGCTATAATCCTTGGGCGGGAGAATGGTTGCTGAGATCTGGGTCGGTCAGTTCTGCATCGTTGGCGGCGAGGCCCGCGAGCAGGGTCCCTGGCTGGGCGTGTTCCCAGCTCGCGGCAGCGCCCTCGCTGCTGACCTCTACGTCGTGGTGGAGCCCTCCCTCCCGGGCAGCGAAGACTTCTGTCAGCCCCTGGTGGCGGTCATCGGTCGCCTCTTCCGCCAGCAGAGGCTATCCGTCACCGGCGCTCTCCTGGCCTCTCTGCGGGCGGCTCACAATCACCTGCGGGACTGGAACGATAGGAGCCTGCGGGAGCACCGGGTGGGCGCCGGCGCCACCTGTCTGGCGCTGCGAGGGGCCGAGGCCTACATGGCCCAGGCCGGGCCGGCCCTGGCCTACTGCCGCCATCAAGGCCAGCTACGGTCGCTATCCCCTCAGGAGGCGACGGCGGTCGAGCCCATCGGCATCGCCGCCGAGTTCTACCCCACCTTCAGCCGCTGTCAGGTGGCCGCGGGGGATGCCCTTCTCCTGGCAACTACCTCCCTGGCCTCCATTGCCGACGACCAGGTCATGAGCGGCCTCCTGGCCCTCCAGGCGCAGGATATCCTCCCCGAGCTCTACTCCCTGGTGCGCCATCTGCCCGACTTCGCTGCCCTCCTGGTCACGGTTCTGCCCATCGAACGATGAAGGTTCTGGCCATCGAGACCTCCTGCGATGAGACGGCCGCCGCCGTGGTCGAGGATGGCCGGCGCATCCTGGTCAACATCGTCGCCTCTCAGGCCGACCTCCACGCCCACTATGGCGGCATAGTGCCCGAGGTGGCCTCCCGCAAGCACCTGGAGAACATCGTCCCCGTGGTCGAGGCGGCCCTAGAGGCCGGCCGCTGCCGCCTGAGCGACCTGGACGCGGTGGCCGTGACCTACGGCCCCGGCCTGGCAGGCTCCCTTCTGGTTGGCCTGAACGTAGCCAAGGCCATAGCCATGGTTCAGTCCCTTCCCCTGATCGGCATCAACCACCTGGAGAGCCACATCTACGCCAACTGGCTGGTCGAAGGCCAAGAGCCTTCTTTCCCCCTCCTCTGCCTGGTGGTCTCCGGCGGCCATACCGACATGGTGGTCATGGAGGGGCACGGCCTCTACCGCCGCCTGGGCCACACCCTGGACGACGCCGCCGGCGAGGCCTTCGACAAGGTGGCTCGTCTATTGGGTCTAGGCTTCCCCGGCGGCCCGGCCATCGAAAGGGAGGCTGCCAGGAGCAGGCCAGCCCTCAGGCTGCCCCGCGCTCGCGTCGCTGGCCCCTACGACTTCAGCTTCAGCGGCCTTAAGACCGCCGTCCTGCGCCTGGTGCGAGGGGAAGTGGGCGATACGCCCCCAATCCCCGAGACGGCGGCAGCCTTCCAGGAGGCAGTAGTGGACGCCCTGGCGTCCAAGACTGTGCGGGCCGCCCAGGAGAACCGGGCGACGGAGATCCTTCTGGCCGGGGGGGTGGCGGCCAACAGTCTCCTCCGCCAGGTGCTAGCCCAGCGCTCCTCCCTGCCGCTACGGGTGCCGCCCCCCTCCCTGTGCACCGATAACGCGGCGATGGTAGGGTCCTGCGCCTACTATCGCCTGCGCCAGGGCCAGCGCGACGGCCTCGACCTAGACGTCCAGCCGGGGCTACGGATAGGCTGAGGGGGTCAGGGGCGTCGCGGCCGCTGGCCCAAGAGCAGGGCCACCCTCGCTGGCCTCCCACTGCTACGACTCTGGATGGCCGATAGGCATCACATAAAGGGGCCTGTAACCGGGGGGAAGATTCAATGCTTGGGAAATTTCCTCGTCTTGGAAGGCTCCAACGACCACCGTGCCCAACCCCAGAGCCTCCGCTTGAAGGTAAACGTTTTGTCCCACATGTCCCGCCTCCATGTGGACATAGCGCACCCCTCGATCCCCATATTTCCCGGTAGTCCGCTCATACTCTGCGGTAATCACCAAACTCAGCGGGGCTTCAGCAATGAACATCTGTCCCAAACTAAGCCGCGCTAGGGTTTGGCGAACGTCTCCCGGCAGGGTAAACTGTAGGGAGTGGCTCTGGGGAAGATAGTGATATACCCCCTCCCCGAGCCCCTCCACCCCCTGCTTGCCTACCACCAAATAGAGATCCAGGGGGTAAAGTGCTCCTGCCGAAGGAGCGGCTCTGGCCCCCGTCTTGTCGGTGATGCCCTGAGCAGCCCAAAGGATCTGGGAGATCTCCCCTAAGGTTAGGGGGGAGTCTTTAAAGTCTCTCCTGGACCGCCTTTTCAGGATTGCCTCCTCCAAAGTCATC
>DAOUDQ010000410.1:0-7936 GCA_034431045.1 Dehalococcoidia bacterium
ATCCGCAAGATGCTGCTCTTGCCGGAGGTGGTGGAAGGCGTGGCCCGCACTCTGGAGCCCCACCATCTGCCCCACTACGCCCTCGAGCTGGCCACCGTGTTCCACGACTTCTACGAGAAGTGCCGAGTAGTCTCCGACGACTTGCCCCTGTCGAAGGCCCGACTCAAGCTGGTGGCGGCCTGCAGGAGCGCCCTGGCCCGCACGCTGGGCCTCATGGGCGTGTCGGCGCCGGAGAGAATGTAGCCGGTGCTGCCTTGTCCCCGCTTCTGGCGCATGCTAGTATTCCGTTAGCCCATCTTTGCGAGGTTGTGAGCTTATGAGCAAGAGGGGCCGCGTATTTGCGGGCATCCGTTGCACGGGTCGTCAGCATCTCGGCAACCACCTGGGGGCCATCCAGAACTTTGTAGCCCTTCAGGAGGAATACGACTGCATCTATTCCGCCGTCGATATTCATACCATCACTACGCCCTGGGAGCCGGGCGAGCTGCGTGAGAACGTGTGGGAGACCGTGCTCGACCTGCTGGCCGCTGGCATCGAGCCTGAGCGCACGATCCTCTATGTGCAGTCGCACGTGCCCGAGGTGGCCGAACTGGCCATGTTCCTGGGCATGATCACCCCCTTGGGCTGGCTAACCCGTGTCACTACCTTCAAGGACAAGGTGCGCCTCCACCCCGATAATGTGAACTATGGGTTGGTGGGCTACCCCGTCCTCATGACCGCCGACATCATTCTCTACAAGGCGGATAGGGTGCCCGTGGGCGAGGACCAGCTTCCTCACCTGGAGCTGGCGCGGGAGATCGCCCGCCGGTTCAATCGCCTGTTCGGGCAGACCTTCCCCGAGCCGTACGCCAAGCTCACGGAGGCGCCGGTAGTGCTGGGCCTCGACGGCGTCAACAAGATGAGCAAGAGCCTGGACAACCACATCGAGCTGGCCGCTACGCCAGAGGAGACGGAGCGGCGGGTGATGACCGCCGTTACCGACCCCCAGCGAACTCATCGCCACATCCCCGGTCGGCCTTGGGTGTGCAACGTCTACAGCCTCCATCACCACTTCAACCCGGACAAGGTGGAGGTTGTGTATGAAGAGTGCACCACCGCCAAGCGGGGCTGCGTTGAGTGTAAGCAGCAACTGGCCGCCGGTATCAATGGCGTCCTCGCCTCCTTCCGCCAGCAGCGCCAGGAATTGGCCAGCCGTCCAGGCTACGTCGAGGAGGTGCTGGCCGACGGGGCCGCCCGCGCCCGCGTCATCGCCGGCGAGACCCTGTCCGAGGTGCGGGAGAAGATGGGGCTGCCTGCGCCCTATGGCCACTGATCTCCCCCCGTCCAAAAGCGGCAAGAGTCCCCTGGAAGTTGCCCGCCTCTGCACCCGCGAAGGCGAGCGCATTGTCATGGCTGCCTTTGGTGGTCCCCAGGACGTGCGCGTCAAAGGGCGGGGCAACCTCGTCACCGCCGCCGATCTGGCCTCCGAGCGGGCCATTCACGAGATCCTGGCCGCCGAGTACCCCGACCATTCCGTCCTCTCGGAGGAGACGGCCGCCACCGCCAGGGGCGAGGGCTGGATGTGGGTGGTGGACCCCCTGGACGGCACCCAGAACTACGCCCACGGCGTCCCCTTCTTCTGCATCAACATCGCCCTCTGCTATCAAGAGGAACCGCTCGTAGCGCTCACCTACGAGCCTGTTCGCGGGGAACAGTTCTGGGCCCAGAAGGACGAGGGGGCGTTCGTCAACGGCGAGCGCATGCAGGTCTCTCAGAAGGAAAGTGTAAAAGCCTCCCTGCTGGCGGTGGACCTGGGCTACGAAGACCAGCGGGCGGCCCACATGCTGACGTTGGTGCATGAGCTATGGCCGGGGATGCAGAGCGCGCGCATCATGGGCAGCGCCGCCCTGGGGCTGGCCTACACTGCCTGCGGTCGCTTCGACCTGTTCGTCCATCATATGCTCTACCCCTGGGACATCGCCGCGGGCATCCTCCTGGTGCAGGAGGCCGGCGGCGCCATCAGCGACCGCGACGGCGGCCCGGTGGGCATTCGCAGCGAGGGGGCCATCGCCGGGGCGCCCAGGGCCCACGCCGACTTCCTGCGGCTGGCGGCCGGAAGGCCCTGGCGGTAGGGGGTGGGGGGCCTGGAACGCTGCGGGTTGAAACCCGCAGCATGTCTTTCGGCGCCGGAGGTTAAAGCCGGCACCTTGTCTACCGGGCGGCCTGGGTGCAAGCCGCGGATTTCAATCCGCGGGGAGAATGGTTTTCTTGATGGCGGCAGGAGGCGCTGCGGGCGGGCGGCTGGCAGGGCTGAAGCCCTGCAGCTACTTTCTCGCTAGCTGGCACAGCTGGCTGTGCGCGCCGTTCAGGCGTAACGATGTGCGACAAGACCAGCGGGGCTAGCTTCTTCTCCACTCGGACATAGGCGTTGAGCGCCTCGGCGAGTTTCTTGCTGGCTTCCTCGCACGACATGGCTAACCTCCCCAGCTGAAACCGTCGCCCTAATTGTAACCCATGTGGGCACTTCGCCTGCCTGACGTCGCGGCTGCGGGCAGGAGGGGCGGGCATGGAGGCTCGAGAATACTACAGCCCAGGATACCTGCTGAGGCTGGGAGGTACCTGCGGTTTGGCGGCTATTGACAGATACCGAAGAAGGATCTAAAGTAACGTTTTCTAGCACGCGATTACCGAAAAGGAGGTGCCTGATGCCCAGGTACGTGTCGCTGGCTCGCTTCACTGATCAGGGTATCCGCAACGTCAAGGACGCCCGCGAGCGCATCGCCGCCGTTGAAAAGTTGCTCGATCAGGTTGGTGCCAGGTTCATTGAGCTCTACCTGACCATGGGCCGCTATGACTACGTGGCCGTCATGGAGGCACCAGACGACGAGACGGCGACCAAGGCCGTCTTGGCGGTGAGTTCGATGGGCAACGTTCGCACCGAGACCCTGCGGGCTTACGGCAGGGCGGAGATCGGCAAGATCATCGGCGGCCTGCCATAGGGCTATCGTTCCTCCAGCTGCTGAAGACAGGCCGTCTCCCCATGGAAACCTTGCTGGTCCTCCTACTGGCCAACGCCATCGTGTGGTTGGTGGCGATGGGGTGGGAGTAGCTTCTTGCGTTGCTGATCCTGGCGGCTGCGGCAGCGGTCGCTCTGGCGGCGGGGAATGGTAGCGGCGCGCGGGATGGTGCCGGCGAACAGCTATTCCCCTCCTACCTCGGCGGCGGTCCAGCGGTCATTGCGCTCGTAGTAGGAGAGCCGCAGCAACTGGTCGCCCTCTAATCGCACGAGGTAGCAGCGACGGCGCGGCTCCTGCCACTCCCTCTCCACCGCCAGCACCTCGTGCTCCTCGCCGCGCCAGGTCACCCGCAGCGGTCGCTGAGGATAGCGGGTGCCGGCGTAGCAGGCGACCTCGACCAGCTCTTCAATCATCGGCGGCTGCCAGGGCGGGCTTCTCAAGGAGCTCCATCACCAGGCGAAAGGCCGCGCCCGCTAGTGGCATGCAGACCCGCAGGGGCACATCGGAACGCCGATAGGCTTGGATTCCCTCCGGCGTGCTCAGGTCCATGCCTGTCAGGTCGCGGCAGTAGAGATGGCCCGTCTCCTGCTCAAAGCGGTGGCAGAACTCCTGGGCGAGGGCGTAGGCCTCCTCGCTGGGTTGCGAGGACTCCTCTCGCCCGTACTTGAGGCCGATGGCCATGACGGAGCCGACCACGGCCCCGCAGACTTCGCCTCTGCCACCGATACCGCCGCCAAAGGGGGTGGCGATCCTGGGGATGAGCTCGCTCTGTATTCCGAGCTGCTGGCTCACGGCCAGCAAGAGGGACTCCGCTCAGTTGTATCCTCGGCCAAGAAGCAGTTGGGCCTCGTTTGGTTGCGTCGCCATCGCCATCACCTCACAGCTTGGGCCTGGCCTTGTGCCACTCGGTCGCCTGCTCGTAGGCGTAGGCCAGGCGCAGGATGGTCGGCTCGTCGAAGGGCTTGCCCATGATCTGGATGCCCACCGGCAGGCCGTCGGCGAAGCCACATGGGACCGAAATGGCGGGAATGCCGGCGATGTTCACCGGTATAGTACAGACGTCGCTCAGGTACATCTGCAAGGGGTCGGCCACCTTCTCGCCCAGCTTGAAGGCGGGCGTGGGCGAGACGGCAGTCACCAGCGCATCGCACCGCTCGAAGGCAGCGTCGAACTCGCGGCGGATGAGGGTGCGCACCTTCTGGGCCTTGAGGTAGTAGGCGTCGTAGTAGCCAGCCGAGAGGGCGTAGGTGCCGAGCATGATGCGGCGCTTCACCTCATCGCCGAAGCCGTACTGGCGGGTCAGCTCCATGTTCCGCCACATGCTATCGCCCCGCATGTCCGAGTAACCGTACTTGACGCCATCGTAGCGGGCCAGGTTGGCCATGGCCTCGCTGGGGGCAATGATGTAGTAGCAGGCGAGGGCGTAGCCGGTGCTGGGCAGGGAGACCTCCCAGTCGACCTCGGCGCCCAGCTCCTCCATCTTGTTCACCGCCGCCTCAATAGAGGCCCGCACGTCGTCGTCCATCCCCTCGACGAAGTACTCCTGAGGCACGCCGACGCGCATGCCCTTGAGGTCGGGGATGAGAGATTCGGTGTAGTCGGGGACCTCCAGGGGCGCGGAGGTGGCGTCGCGCCTGTCGTGGCCAGCGACGACGTTCATCACCAGGGCGCAGTCGGTGACGTCCTTGGTGAGGGGGCCGATCTGGTCGAGGGAGCTGGCGAAGGCCACCAGGCCGAAGCGGCTGATGCGGCCATAGGTGGGCTTGAATCCCACCACGCCGCAGAGGGCGGCGGGCTGGCGGATGCTACCGCCGGTGTCCGAGCCGAGGGCGTAGATGCACTCGCGGGCAGCGACGGCGGCGGCCGAGCCCCCGGAGGAGCCGCCAGGCACCCGCTCCAGGTCCCAGGGGTTGCGGGTGGGGTGGAAGGCCGAGTTCTCGGTGGAGGAGCCCATGGCGAACTCGTCCATGTTGGTCTTGCCCGCCATTACCAGGCCAGCGTCAAGCAGCTGTTCGCTCACGTGGGCTTGATACGGCGGCAAGAACTTCTTGAGCATGCGGGAGCCGCAGGTGGTGGGAACACCCTTGGTGCAGATGACGTCCTTGATAGCGGCGGGAATGCCGGTAAGAGGGGCAGCGTTGCCAGCGGCGATGCGCCTGTCGGCCTCCTCCGCCTGCCTCAGGGCCAGCTCCTCGGTGACGGTGACGTAGGCCCTGACGCCCTCCTCCACCTGGCGGATGCGGTCGAGGACGGCCTGAGTGAGCTCGCGGGAGGACAGCTCCCGGCGGGCGAGGAGGTCGGTGGCTTCGTGGATGGTGAGGTCGTAAAGCTCCAGTGGTGGCCTCCCAGGCGCCTACTCCAGGACCGCTCGCACCCGGAGGAAGCCGCCCTCGGACAAAGGGGCGTTGCTCAGGATGTCCTCGGTCGGGTAGGACGGTCGCGGTTCGTCGTCGCGCATGACGGACTCCAGGGGGAGAGTGTGCGAGGTGGGAGGGACGCCCTCGGTATCTACCTGCTGGAGGACCTGGAAGTAGTCGATAATCTGGGAGAGCTGCTGCTGGAACTTGGCGATATCCTCCTCGCTCAGGCCCATGCGGAAGAGCATGGCGACGTGCTGGACATCCTCGCGGGTGATGGCCATCGATCTCCCTCCTCGCTACTTGAAGTGGCCCTATTATAGCACCTGCCAGCCGGTTGCTGGCGGCGGGCTGGCCTGCTACCATACCCTGAGGTTGTGGTTGAGGACGTGAAGACAGCACCGGCCCCGGAGGCGGTCGGCCTGGGTCAGCCCAGTTACGTCTGGCGCTTCGGCCTAGAGCGCCGCCTCGATCTGCTCCGCCGCCACGTTCCCCTGGAAGGTCGCCACATCCTCGATATCGGTTGCGGCATAGGGACGTTCGTCCAGCGCCTGCGCGAGTTCTCGCCCCACGTCTATGGAGTGGATGTCGACCAGCAGCGGGTTCGCAGGGGGGCGATGGCCCTCCCCCACCTGGCGGTGGCAGTGAGCGAGTATTTGCCCTTCGCCGACGCTACCTTCGATGCGGTCATTCTGCACGAGGTCCTCGAGCACGTCCGCGACGATCGCCTCACCCTGGGAGAGGCCTGCCGGGTGAGCAGGCCTGGGGGGAGAATCGTTATCTACTGCCCCAATCGTCTCTACCCGTTCGAGCCCCACGGCATCTTCCTGGGCAGGCGCTACCTCTTTGGCAACATCCCCCTGGTGAACTACCTGCCTGACCGGCTACGCAAACGGCTGGTCCCCCATGTGCGGGCCTATACGAGGCGAAGCCTCAGGCGGTTGTTCGCCGGCCTGGCGGCGACGCCCATCGTCCATACCTGCGTTTTTCCGGGATTCGACAACCTCGCGGCGCGAAGTGCGCTAGCCTCTTCTATCCTGCGCCGCGTCCTCTACCCGCTGGAAAATACGCCCCTGCGCAACCTTGGCCTGTCTCATTTCGTTGTACTAGAAAAGAGGGGATAGAGAGGCCATGGCCAGAGCGTACGGGTTTCGGCGGCGGAGGTTGCGGCGGCTCAACAGTGGCCGTCGGCGGGCTGGTCCTACCCGGTTGTGGCTGGTTGCCGTCCTGGGGTTGCTGCTGCTGGCGATGGTAGCCGTCGGCGGCGGCGCCTCCTTCGCCGTTTATTACCACTACGCCCACGACCTGGATCGGCCCGACGTCGCCCTAGCTCGCACCGGCTCGGCTGGCAGCCGCATCTTCGACCGCAACGGCAACCTCCTCTATGAGTTTGTGGACCCCCTGTCGGGCCTGAAGAACCCTGTGCCTCTGTCGGAGATCTCTCCCTGGCTGATCCAGGCCACCATCTCCACCGAGGATGCCAGCTTCTACGACAACCCGGGGGTAAACATAAGGGGACTCCTGCGGGCTGCCCTGGAAAACCTGACTCCCTTCGGGCCCGGCTTCCTCAAGGGCAGCGGCGGCAGCTCCATCACTCAGCAGCTGGTGAAGAACGTCTACATTCCGCCCGAGGAGCGCAGCGAGCGGTCGGTGGGCCGCAAGCTCAAAGAGGTCATCCTGGCCATCGAGCTGAAGCGCCGCTACGATGACGACCAGATCCTTGAGTGGTATCTGAACCAGGTCTACTATGGTAACTTCGCCTACGGTGCTGAGGCCGCCGCCTGGCGCTACTTCGGTAAGCCGGCCAGGGACCTTACCCTGGCGGAAGCGGCGATGCTGGCCGGGATTCCCCAAGCCCCAGGGATGTATTCGCCGGCCATCCCTGAGAACCGGCCGGGGGCTGTGGGGGAGCAGCAGCGTGTTCTCGACCTTATGGTGAAGCACGGCTATATCACCCAGGCGGAGGCCGAGGAGGCGAAACAGGAGGAGCTGACCTTCGAGGAGGGGGCCTTCCCCATTCGAGCGCCCCACTTTGTATTCTATGTGAAGGACGTCCTCACCGAGATGTGCGAGCAGGGGCAGCTAGAAGTGCCGGAGGACACCGACTGCTCTCAACTGGTGTACCGCGGCGGCCTGCGGGTCACTACCAGCCTCGACCTGCCGTTGCAGCAGAGAGCGGAGGGCATCATCGAGGAGCGCATCAGCGCCGTTGAGGCCCGCTACAACGGTCACAACGCCGCCGCGGTGGTCATCGAGCCGGCCACTGGCGAGATTCTGGCGATGGTGGGCAGCCGTAACTACGACCGGGAGGACATCGACGGCCAGGTAAACATCACCACCTCCGAGCGCTCGCCGGGGTCCTCCATAAAGGTCTACACCTATCTGACCGCCTTCCTCCAGGGCTGGACGCCGGCCACCATAGTTAGGGATGAGCCCATCGACATCAAGTCGGAGAGCGGTCAGCCGATCCAGAACTGGAACTTTAAGTTCAAGGGGCCGGTCACCGTGCGTACGGCCCTGGCTGAGTCCATCAATATTCCGGCCATCAGGACGATCCTGGCGGTGGGCGTGGAAAACGTCATC
>DAOUDQ010000411.1:0-4239 GCA_034431045.1 Dehalococcoidia bacterium
CTGTGGCACTGTATAGGCACCCTGCACCCCTGTTAAGACATCAACCATATGAGCAGTTGCTCCTGGAGCTACTGGCGGCTTAACCCAAGGAACTATGTAGGGATGAGCAACTTGGTCGGTAGGAACAAGAAGAAGCCCCCCTGCAGTTTGACCATAATGGAGGCTTAACCCTATCCTCTCTATGGCTTCAGCAGCATACTCGGAGTAGTCAGGCCTGCCTGTACCCGTGACAGGAACGGAGTAGCTTCTCTCTATTATCATCCCACGATCTCCTCAATCGTAAAGGTTACAGTGATAGTGTGTTGAAGTCCATCGTGATTCTCAATCTCGACCCACAGCAGTTCGCCGTCCTGCACCTCGCATCTCAAGCCATCAAACACCGGGGTGGCATCATTCAGGGCAACGAAGCCCGAAGCGGGCAGGAGGCGCATGTTGCCGTAGCCGACCGCCACATCGACCAGGGCATTGCAGCCATTAGGCCAGTGCCTGAGTATCGTGGTGATGTAGCCGTGGAACGGGGTGGGCTCTACCAGCCTCATGCCGGTCGCTGGAGGGACAGTCTGCTGGAACCTTATCTCCTCGGTTCTTCCTATCATTTCCACTCCTTGCACGGCCGCCAACGTCTCGATGGCGTCGATCAGCCTGCTGATGTTCTCGGCAACCTCGGCGGGAACGCCGCCAGCCAGCACCTGCTGGAGCTGCCCCACGACGTAGTTCACCCTCTCGTCCATCGTGGTGAGGGCATCGCCGGCCCTCTCCAGCCAGCCGGTGGTTTGCCTGAGATACTCTTTGTACTCCTCAGGGAGTTCAAGGGTCATCAGCGGATCTCCTTATAGGCTATTCGACCTCTTCGACCTCGATCACCACGTCGATGCCAGCAACGGTGGACTCAAACGTGATGTCGGTCAGTGCCGCTGCCACACCGATGACTGGCACGTACTGGAACTCCACTGCCGGCAGCTCATCCTCCGCGAGCGTGCCGCTGAACCCGCCGAGCGTGTGGATGGCGGGCAATGCTGCCACAAACGCGGCGGCAAGCCCCTGCCCGATGCTCAGGTCGGAGTCGGCGGCGCCGGCGCAGGCGTTGAACCAGGATATCTTCCTGATGATAAACGACCTGCCCGCGGGGATGGCGTAAAGGGCCGCCGCGGCACCGGTGACGGGCGACGCTACTACCGCTGAGGTCGTGCGTATCCCTCTCTGCTTTACGTCTGCCATTTCTCCCTCCTATTAGTCTGACCCTGACGGCACGAACACCACGGCCTGCCCGACCTTCGTCTTCACTTCCGCAGGCGTGGCCACCGCTATGTCGAGATCCTCAAGCAGGTACCGATACCCGAAGAAAGCCACGCGGGACATGTTGGTCGCTACGACCGCGGTGCAGTTCACGTAGATGCTGTTGCCCTGGAGAACCACAACCTCGGTGAGATGCAGGCAGGGGTCGCTCAGGATGCTGAGACGGTCAGCCTCCGCGGTGACCCTTGCGGTGGTGAAGCGCGCCTCGGCCACCCCGACCTTGACGGTCACCCTGATGTCGTCCACCGGGAAGAACCTGAGCTGGGCTATCCCCGGGGGCGTGACCTGCTGGTCAAGGTTGGTGAGCCGGGTGTCGCCGCTTGCTGCCCCTGCGGCCAGAATCCCCTGGTCAAACACCAAGCCGTGGCTCTTCGGCAGCGGCTCGAGGTACTTCACCCGGTAGCAGTGCCACTGCGACTTGAGCCATATCGCCACGTTCTCGTGCACCAGCGCGAACGGGTCAATCGGGCCAGCCTTAGCATAATACAGACGTTCTGCCATGTGTTTCCTCCTTTCCTTTTGTAGGAACTTTATTTAGTCCTCCGCGGGCGCCTCCTCTCCACCTTCTCCACCTCCACCTCCCCTTCCGCAACCCCCTCCGCCACAGGCGGGGCCTCGGCAGCCTCCTCTGGCACCTCTTCAGCGGCGGGTTTCAGGTATGATTCGGCTTGCACCCTCGCTTCCTCCTCGGTGCCAAACGCCTCTGAGGATGAGAGCTTGCCGCCATCGATCATCCATCGCCACCGCCCTGAATCGTCCTGGAATGTCTCAATCCTGTTCGTCATATTGCCTCCTTTCATCCTATGTGTGATTCCTTAGGCTCCTTATACCCTTTCTTCTTGATGTCCTTGTATGTAATCAGCCAGGGTGTCATCCCGTCTTTCAACATGCCCATTGAAGTCCTTGCCCCTGCTAACCGTGGGTCCATCTCGGGATAAAGATTCTTGTAAACCATGCCCGGCGCATAGCCCACAAGCAGCAGGCTTGGCGCCTGGCTCTTCATAAAATCAACGAAGTTCTTGAGCATAGCCTCTAGCATCTTCACCTCAGGACCCTTCATGAACATGCGCCTACTCTCCGTTTCGCCTTCCACGATAGGTCTCTTGCAACCTGGAGCGGCTGGCCTTGTTATTCCCCAAGCGCGGCAGTTAACGGGTCTCCACGGGTATATCAGGCATCGGTTATCGTCGTTCAGGAATGGACACCTCTCAGACACCACCAGGTGATAAAACCTGCCGTCTCCGATGTCCTCCTTGGGTTCCTGGAGCAGCCATCCCTCAAGTTGGCGTATAACTTTACCCTTCTGATTCTTGGGGAGATTGGGGATGTTGTGGGCGACATACTTGGCCTCGATGTCGGAGCAACGGAAAGTCCTACAATAGGTGTCACACCCTCTTGTGCAGAGGGATGCACCTCTGTAGAACTCGAGGAGCGTGGCTATCCAGTCCTGCTGCCCATAAACCCTGGCAAGCAGGCCGAACGCCTGTTGCATAGTTTCAGCGTTTAGTGCCATTTCTCCCCTTTCTCCTAAGCCCTTCGGGGAGGGCAGTTCAGTTTAGAGCCCCTGCTCTAGCATAACAGCCACATCGATTGTCTTGGCTGCGGCGTTCAGGTCAGCGGCCCGGACCGCAATTCTCGCAGGAACAGCCCCGATGCGGATTGGCTTTGGCAGCCAGGTGATAGTATCGTTGTCCGCGGGAGCGGTGAGCGACCAGACCTTCACTATCGCCAAAGGAACCTCGTGACCTACGGCGCCAATGGCGACTTCCACATCGTAATACTCGGCCGCCTGGTTCGGGTTGACGATCGCAAGGCCCGCAATCCAGGCTTCGCCGTCGTACCCGCCTGTAACCGCCGTGCCCGTGCCGTCATCGATCTCCTTGTAGGCCCCGAAGGTGTTTGCCACGGCCGCTGTTGTGACCGTGGCGTGGGCAGCCAGCGGCGGCAATGCGATGTACCTGTTAAGTTGCGAGCCGATGAAGGCCCGATACAACCTCAGTACTGCTTGTCTGAACATCTTTTACCTCCTTCCCTATCCTTTGATGTTCGCTTTTTTAGCCCTTAGCTTACCTGCTCTTGCTTCGCCTCGATGATGTAGCCCTTGAGCTGTATGATCGTGCCGGCTGCGGCGATGGCGATCCTGTTGTACACCTGGATGTACACGGTCTCCTGCGGGTCGTAGGTGACCGGCTCAGCGAGGAAGCCGTCGCTGTTCATCTTGGTGTAGAGCTTCTCGAGTTCGATCACCGCTGCGGTCCGCCCCTGGCCAGCGGGGCCGCTTCGGAGAAGCATTATGCTGCACTCGGGGGTTGCGCTCTCCACGGCTACGCCGTAGATTGCGAGCACCCTGCCGACGGGCAGGGCCTCGTTGATCCAGACGCTCATGGTTCCAGCGGCTATCGCGGCGGGGGTCGCCGGCAGCAACCACCTGTCGACCTGAGCTGCCCAGGTGACGGGGAAGTCGATCAGCGGTCGGATGTCCCTGATTGCCAGCTCGTTCTCGTTGGCACCGAGGGCCTTGAAGACCGCCCGGGCCACGCCTGCCCTGATAGTCGCTTCCTTGAACGCCTTGATGTCCGTGAGCGTAAGCTCATCTACGGGAATCAACGTGCTTCTTGTTAGTGGCATTGACTTGACCCTCCTTTCTAATGTATAAGTCTTAGACTAGGTAAGGGACCCGAAGTGGCTCCTCCCACTTGTAGCCGACCTGCCCGCTCCTGCTGGAAGCGAGTGCCGGGACTCTGGAGCGGGGGCTTGGCAGGGCAGCGGGCATCGGACCAGCAGGCAAAATCGCCCCCCCAACGGCGCTTTCAATCAGCGGGGTGAGCAGCCTGTCCGATACCGGCACGGCACACGCGATCAGTGCCGCCTTGGCTAGCGTGGGCTGTGTGCCCGTGCCGATAGCCCAGCACGACCCAACACCTGTCCCCATGAGAGCCCAGG
>DAOUDQ010000412.1:0-2151 GCA_034431045.1 Dehalococcoidia bacterium
AGATAGCCATGCGATAGCCAGTGCCCCGGTCTTTTGACGACGGCGGCGCTGTTCATCCAGTCCCACGCCTCGCCACCGTCGGCGACGATGATGGCGTCGTCGGGCAGAAAGCGCGCAACCTCGGTGGCCAGCCGGAAGGGATGGATGGGCGGCTCGTTGGACGCCAGGCCAGCGGCGAAGGCTTGCGAGCGGCCTTGACGGGTCCTGCCGAGGACCTCCAGCCAGGCATCTCGCTTGGGCCAGCGCCGCTGGCGGGCACTGTCCAGCAACTGACGCAATACCTCGCGGCAGTCGCCCACGATGCCCAGCTGCACATCCCGATTGCGCCCGATCTCCTCGCCCTCGATGTCCACCTGGATCACCCGAGCATCGGCCGGGATGAGAGAGAAGTAGCGGCCGCCGGTGAACAGCCCCAGGCGGGCGCCCAAAACGAGCACGACGTCCGGCTGGCCGGCCGCCAGGGGCACGAAGTCGCCGAACCCCAGGGGCGTATCCTCAGGCACGCAGCCTCTGGCCTTGGTATTGGCCAGGACGGGAATCTGAGTCAGCTCGGCGAACTCCCTCAGCTCGGTCGCCGCCTGGGCGAACCATACGCCCCCTCCGGCCAGGATGGCCGGCCGCTGAGCGCTCTCGAGGACATCCACCGCCTTGGCGATGGCTTCAGGTTGAGCGGCCGGCCGCGCCTTGGGCCGATACTCCTCGGGGAAAAGCACCTTCTCCTCTTCCACCTGGGCCTTGATCACATCAAGAGGAATGTCCAAGAACACCGGACCCGGACGCCCCGTTGTCGCCTGGCGCAAGGCCATGGTCGTGAACTCGGCGATGCGCTGGGGGCGAGTAATGGTATAGGCCCACTTGGTAATGGGCCTCATCATCTCCACCTGGGGCAGCGACTGCTGGGTCATAGTCTCGTCCTCCACCAGGCCGCTGCGCCCGCCGATGACCAGCATGGGGATGGCGTCCACGTAGGCATTGGCCACAGCCGTGACCACGTCGGTTACCCCCGGCCCAGCCGTGACCGCCGCTACCCCGGGCCGTCCGGTCACTCGCGCCCAGCCGTCGGCCATGTGGCCCGCCGCCTGCTCGTGGCGGGTGTCGATGATGCGGAAACCGTGGCCGTCAGCGGCATCCAGAACGGGATCCACGTGCTCACCTGGAAGGGTGAATATCTCCCGGATGCCCTCTCGTTCCAGGGTGCGGATCACCATCTCGCCGCCGTGAATTGTCGCCATGTCTGTCCTCCCCCCTAGAGACGCTCTCTGCTCGTTGCTGGCTTGTTCAGGATGCGGCAGGCATTATACAATGCCTCTCACTGACTGCCAATCGGAGGGCGAGTTCAGGAGGAAGCGGACCGTTGAAGGCGCTGGTGTATCGTGGCCAACAGGGGCTGGTGGTAGAGGAGGTGGCCGATCCCCAACCTGCCCCGGATGAGGTGCTGATGAAGGTCCGCTACTGCGGCATCTGCGGCAGCGACGTTCACCTCTTCGCCAAGGGGATCTTCTTCCTCGGCACTACCCCTGGCCACGAGGTGTCAGCCGAGGTACTCAGCCTCGGCCCCGACGTCAGTGGCTGGCAGCCCGGCGATCGGGTGGTGGTCAAGCACAGGACCTGCGGTCAGTGCGAATACTGCCTCTCCGGCCGGCCTCAGCTCTGCCTTCAGCCCGAAGGCTTCGGCATGGGCATCCGGCGGGGAGCATTCGCCCAGTTGCTCGTCTCTCACCACAGCACCCTCCTGACGGTGCCGCCGGGCCTGGACCTGGCCCACGCCGCCCTGGCCGAGCCGCTGGCGGTCGCCGTGCACGCCGTGGACGTATCGGGGATCGAGGCCGGCCAGTCGGCCCTCGTCACCGGAGCGGGGCCCATCGGCCTTCTGGTCACCGAGGTGCTCAAGGACCGTGGGGTGCGGCCGATCATCGTCAGCGAACCCTCCTCGCCCCGTCGAACTCTGGCCGCCAAGCTGGGGCCTGACCACGTGGTCGACCCCAGCGCCGCCAGCCTGGCGGACGTGGTGCGGTCCGAGACCGGCCTGGGCGTGCACGCCGTGTTCGAGTGCACGGGGGTGCCCGAGGCCGCTAACCCCGCCCTGGGGCTCCTGCGCCCTGGCGGCACGATGCTGGTAGTGGGCCACAGCGAGAAGTCATACACCCTGTC
>DAOUDQ010000413.1:0-4223 GCA_034431045.1 Dehalococcoidia bacterium
CTTGGGGCCCCAGCCGAACTGGAGCTGGTCGATGGTGAAGCTCTCGAACACCAGCACGCCGCCCGGCTTGAGGGCGGCGGCGATCTGGGGCGCCAGGCTGCGCTGGAAGTAGTAGAAGTTGACGATGAGGGCGTACTCTTCGGTGGGAAGGGGGTAGTGCTCCAGGTCGGCCACCAGGGCTTCGATAGGCAGGCCCAGGCGCTCGGCCTTCTGGCGGCACTTCTCCACCGCCACCGCCGATAGGTCGATGCCTGTCACCCGAAAGCCGAGGGAAGCCAGGTAGAGGGCGTTGCGGCCTGTCCCCATGGCGATGTCCAGGGCCTTGCCGCCCTTGGGCAGAAGGGACAGGTTCTCCACCAGGAGGGCGGCTGGCTCGTCGGGCATGGTTCGCCCCTGGCGATAGCGCTCGTCCCACTCCTTGGCTGTGTCTTGCATGGCCTCCGCCCGCCGGGAGCAGTGTACGGCAGGGAGGCGGCTGGCGTCCAATTGGCCAATTTGCCAGCAGTGGGCGCTCATGCTATTAATGGAATCAACCTATCGGTTCGGTCAGGAATGAAGGATATGCTGGTTCAGCCGCAACAAGGCATCGAGGGGGCGGGACCGCAGGTGCCGTGGCGGCCACGTGACCTGGGCCTGGCCGGCGCCTGGGTGCTGGCGGTGGGCCTGTTTATGGTGATCGTCCTGGGGATCGTGTTCATGGGCCCAGGGACCACCACCAGCCGTCCGCCTGCGCAGGAGGCGCTGAGCCAGGAACTACGGCGTGTCTTCGGTGTGGAGCCCCTGAGGCCCATGCCCCTGCCTCCGCTCCCGGAGGAAGAGCGGGAGGCTCGGGACTGGACAAAGCCTCTTGTGCTGGGGGCTACTCTGGCCCTGGAGGCCGCCTTGCTGGGGGCGGCCGCCTGGTTCAGCGTGCGGCGATACTCCTGCGGCTGGCGAGCGCTGGGCTTTCGCCGCGCGGCTCGCGGCGGCTGGTGGGTACCGGTGGTGGTGGTCCTGGCAGCCTGGTTGACCCTCGGCGTCTATTTCCTCATCGTGGAGCTGGCTGGATTAGGAGAGCTGGTGCCGGAAAGTACCGTGCCCGAGGATTTCTTCGATAGCCCTGTGATACTTCCCCTGGTGGGTGTCCTGGCCATCTTGGCAGCACCCATCGCCGAGGAGACCTTCTTCCGTGGCTTTCTCTTCCCGGCCCTGCGAGTGCGCTGGGGCACCTTTTGGGCAGCCTTGGCCAGCGGTTTCCTGTTCGCCCTTTTGCACTTCAATGTGGGGAGCATTGTTCCCTTCACCGTCATCGGCATGCTGCTGGCCTGGGCCTACGTTTTCTCAGGCTCCCTCTGGACTGCCATCGGGGCCCACTTCGCCTTCAACGCTGTAAGCTTCGGCGTAGGTGTGGCGACAGGAGGGGGTTCGTGAGCCGCATCGGCCAGACGATGGCCCGTCTGCGGGAGCAAAGGCGGCTAGGCCTTATCGCCTACCTGACGGTGGGTTACCCCGATGTCGACGCCACCCTGCGACTGGTGCCCGCCCTGGCGGGCGGCGGCGCCGATATGGTGGAGCTGGGTGTACCCTTCAGCGACCCCTTGGCCGACGGCACGACCATCCAGCGGGCCAGCCATCGTGCTCTCCAGCAGGGGGTGACGCCGGCCCTCTGTCTGGACGTGGTGAAGAAGCTGAGGGCGCGGGGACTTGCCATACCGCTTTTGCTTATGGGATACTACAACCCCATACTGGCCTATGGGATCGATGAGTTCGCCCGCGATGCTGTTGGCGCCGGGGTTGACGGCCTGATCGGGGTGGATTTGCCGCCCGAGGAGGCCGCCGGGGCGCAAACCGCCTGCGCTGACCGCGGGCTCGATTTAATTTATCTTCTGGCGCCCACCAGCAGCGAGGAGCGCATCGCTGTGGTGGCGGCCCAGGCGAGGGGTTTCATATATTGTGTCAGCTTGACAGGGGTCACCGGCGCTCGCGGGCAGCTACCCTCCGGTCTGGCGCCGTTCCTGGCACGGGTGCGACGCCACACCTCGTTGCCCTTGGCTGTGGGCTTCGGCATCTCCAAGCGGGAGCACCTGAAGGCGGTAGCAGGCCTGGGCGCGGAGGCTGCTGTCATTGGTAGTGCCATCATCGATGTTATCGACCGCGCACCCGCCGAAGAGCGGGAGGAAAGGGTGAGGGAATATGTGGAGGTGGTTACTGGCCGACGGAAGGCTGCGGTCTAGGACGACCGGCGGCCTCCAGGCCGGGGCATTCGCTCCGCGCTAGCCCGCCTGCTGGTAGGCGGGCCAGCCTGGCAGGCTCGTTTGCTGGGGAGGGAGGGGAAACCCTTCGGCATGCTGTGTCGAGGCATCCGCGGCGCTACCACGGTGGAGACCAACAGCCGCGAAGCCATTTTGGAGGCCACTGCCGAGCTGCTGGCGGCGATGGTGAAGGCCAACGACATCAAGGCTGAAGATGTGGCCAGCGCCTTTTTCACCACAACCCCCGACCTGAACGCCGAGTTCCCCGCCCTGGCTGGTCGTCGACTGGGGTGGAACGATGTGCCCCTCCTGTGCGGACACGAGATGGCCGTGCCGGGGAGCCTGCCCATGTGCCTGCGTATTCTCTTGCACGTGAACACGGACAAGAGGGCCGACCAGATCGTGCACGTCTACCTGCGGGGGGCCACGGTTCTAAGGCCGGACTTTCAGTTCGAGCCTGAAGACAAGCCCTAGGGAGGCAATCCCATGATAGTAGTGATGAAAGTAGGCTCAACAGAAAAGGAGATCAATGGGGTTCTGAAACGCCTGAAAGAGCTGGGTTTCAAGGGCAGCCTCTCCCGCGGCGTGGAGAGAACGGTCGTGGGGGTGGTGGGCCAAACCTATCCCGAGCTGGCCGACGAGCTGGCTGTGCTGGAGGGCGTGGCGGACGTAGTGCCGGTCAGCCGGCCCTACAAGTTGGCCAGCCGCGAGTTCAAGCCCGAGGACACGGTCATCAGGGTGGGCAACGTGGACATCGGCGGTGGCAACACGGTGGTCATGGCCGGCCAGTGCTCGGTGGACACCGAGGAGCAGATGATGGCCACTGCGCGGCTGGTGAAGGAGGCTGGTGGTCACATCCTGCGCGGGGGCGCCTTTAAGCCGCGCACCAACCCCTACGCCTTCCGCGGCCTGGGGGAGAAGGGGCTCCAGATCCTGGCGGCGGCCAAGGCGGAAACCGGCCTGCCGGTCATCAGCGAGGTGATGGACCCGCGCGATGTGGAACTGGTAGCTCGCTACGCTGACATCCTTCAGGTCGGCAGCCGCAGTATGCAGAACTTCGCTCTTCTGGACGAAGTCGGCTGTTCGGGCAAGCCGGTGATGCTCAAGCGGGGCATGTGGGCTCCCTTGCAGGAGTGGCTTTTGGCCGCTGAGTACGTCCTGGCCCAGGAGAACAGTGAGGTGATCCTCTGCGAGAGGGGCATTCGCACCTTCGAGACCACCACCCGCTTCACCATGGACCTGAGCGTCATTCCGGCGGTCAAGCGCCTAAGCCATTTGCCCATCATCGGCGACCCCAGTCACGCCACTGGTCAGCGCTACCTGGTGGAGCCCATGGCCATGGCGGCAGTGGCTGCCGGCGCCGACGGCCTCATCGTGGAGCTGCACCCCAACCCCGACCACGCTCTCTCCGATGGCGCCCAGTCCCTCACCTTCAGCGGCTTCCGGCGGTTGATGGAGCGCGTGCGGGAGGTGGCCAGGGCGGTGGGGAGGCCGCTGGCAGCGGCGAGCTAGGCGAAGACAGCAATCGGGGGGCCCAGGGGACCAAGAAAGGCAGGCAGAGGTGTTCGAGCTGAAGCTTTCGGTCTTCCAGGGCCCCCTCGACCTTCTCCTCCACCTCATCGAGAGGGAAGAGCTGGACATCACCGCCGTATCGTTGGCCCAGGTTACCGACCAGTACTGGGCTCACCTGCGTTCCGCTGAGGGGCTGGACCCCGAGGCCTTGGCCGAATTCATAGCTGTGGGGGCCAGGCTCCTCTACATAAAGTCTCGCGCCCTCTTGCCCGAACTGGGGCCTCGCCAGAGAGAGGAGGAAAAGAAGGACGTGGGCGAGGCCTTGGCCCAGATGTTGGTGGAGTACAAGCGATTCCGGGAGGCGGCGGGGGCCTTTCGCGACCTGGAGGAGCAAGGGCGCCGTGCCTACCCTCGCCTGGCTCCGCCATCCAAAGACTTCGTCCTGCCGCCGGGGCTGAAGGGTGTGACTCTGGAGGGTCT
>DAOUDQ010000414.1:0-5679 GCA_034431045.1 Dehalococcoidia bacterium
AATCGCTCTGATTGAGTCGTTGAACCCTCAGTGGCGAGACCTGAGCGAGGGATGGTTCACTTCGCCGCCACCAGATTCCTCGCTCCGCTCGGAATGACAGGCATTGGAGTGCACGATGAGGACCAAGCGCATGAGCAACGGCGGCCCCACCCTGCGGGGGCGGGCAAAGCTGACGGGGGCGCCGTGATGATAGCTCTGTCCCGCCTCCGCGAGTCCGTCGCCGAGGGCCTGGCCTACCTGCGCACCACCGACGACATCGAGGAGGCGGAGGTGTTCGCCGCCAGCAACGGCCAGCTGCTCACCCGCCTCAACTACACCTCGCACATCCCCTGCAACGGCGTGGAGGAGCCCAAGTCCACTGAGTCCTACGGCATCGGCGTCCAGGCCGTCTTCCGGACGGCCGAGGGGCGCAAGATAGGCTTCGGCAGCGAGAGCAGCGATATATCCATCGAGGGGGTGAAGGAGGCGCTGGCCAAGGCCCGCAAGGGGGCCGTCCTCGACCCCGAGTTCGTGTCGCTGCCCAGGCCCAGCGGCGAGAAGCGAGCCCTGCGCCGCTACCACGACTCTCGCCTGATGCGCCTGGCCGACGCCGACCTGGTGGGCTGTGGCTGGGAGGTGGTGGGCGGCGCCCTGCGCGCCTTCCAGGCGTCGGAGGCGCTTATTGACCTGGCTGGCGGCCACCTGCGCGCCCTGGGGCTGATCGTGGGGGGAGACGTGACCATCCTCCAGGAGCGCATCGCCGTGGCCTCCTACGCCATGCCCCAGGTGCAGACCGACGAATCGAGCGTCATCCTCTCCTTCGTCACCTCCATGGTCGAGCGAGAGGGCTCCAAGGGCAGCGGCTGGGCGGCGGCCACTCGCCTGGCGGCCTTCGACGATGAGGCCGGGCGGGAGGCAGCCGGCAACGCTGTTCAGGCCATCGGTGGCGTGCGGGTCAGGGACGGCGAGTATCGGGTCGTCTTCGGCCCGCAGGCGGTGATGGACCTGATGGTGAACCTGGTGATGCCCAGCGTCAGCCTGGGCACCTTCTACGCCGCTGCCAGCCCCTTCATGGGCAAGCTGGGCAAGCAGATCGCCTCCCAGAAGCTGAGCATCTACGACGACGGCGCCGCGGCGGGGCTGGTGGGGAGCAAGGGCATCACCTGCGAAGGGCTGCCCACCGGCCGCACCGAACTCATCCGCAATGGCGTCCTCACGGGCCTGCTGACGAACTACTACGAGAGCCAGCGCATCCTCAGCGACCCCAAAGCTCGCGAGAAGCTGGGGGTCGACCCCGGCGACTATCGCTCGGCCATGGTGCCCCGCAACGGCTTCCGCTTCGCTCGCGGCGGCGGGCGCAACTTCGACGCCCAGCCGGGCATCTTCGCCACCAATGTCATCATCGAAGGGGACGACCGCACCCGGGAGGAGCTGCTGCGGCAGGTGGGCGACGGTCTATACCTGGGGCGCATCTGGTACACCTACCCTGTGAATGGCCTGCGAGCGGGCGACTTCACCTGTACGGTGGTGGGCGATTCCTACATCATCCGCGACGGCCGCCTCGCCGAACCCATCAAGGCCAATGCCATCCGCATCAACGACAGCATCCACAACGTCCTTCAGGGGATCATCGGGGTGGGGCGCGAGCGGCGGCCGACCCTGGTGTGGGCGGCCGACGAGATCGTTCATGCGCCGGAGATGGCGGTGGAGAAGGTGGGGGTGCAGGAGATCGCCGGGTTTATGCAGGGCCTTTAGCGGGCAAGCCCTCTGGGTCTCAGCCCCGTCTTCCACATCGAGCGCCCGGTTCCTCCGCTGTGTCATACACTGTTGACGGCATTGGCTAGCCCTTGCTTCGTGTTCGGCCGCTATCGCCTCGCTCGTAGGCCTCGGTAGGCCAGCAACACAGCCCCCGCTCCAGCCACGGCTCCTGCGACTGCAAGCGGCCACCACGGCCAGGCGCTGCCTGATGCAGAGCCCGCGCCGGTAGGTGGAAGGGCAACAACACGGCCTGCGGCGGGCGTGGGTCTCGGCGTGGGCGTTGGAAGGGGAGAAGGCTCGGCTTGCGGAGTCGGACTCGCCAGAGGTGTCAGCGTGGGCGTGGGAGCAGGGAAAGGCGTCAGTGTAGGCATCGTGATGGGCGAAGGACTGGGCGAAGGGCTTGGGGAAGGGCTGGCTGAGACGGTCGAGGAAGGGCTGGGCGAAGGGCTCGGCGAGGGTGTCCAGGGCACGGGTGTCGGACAGGGGACTTCCACAGCGACAACCGCCGACAGGACATACATGAGAGTGATCGGGCTGCCCGTCTCGTCGCGCAGGGCGACGTCTGTCGGGGTCAGGTAAACGAGGCCGGGGGGAGCGCCAGCCAGCACCTCTATCTCATAGCGGCCTAGCACTCCATGTACGCCGGTTTCGGGCGCCGTGTAGGCGCCCTCGGGTGCTGTGTAGTCGCTCACTCTCACGTAGTGAGGCGAGGTCACATCGGGCACCGCCTCGCTCATGTCGCTCACAACGCTCCCCTCCTGCAAGGTGAGCAGCATCAGGTGGTTCTGGGTGTTTATCTTGAGGCGGGTGTTATCGAAGGTCAGCGAGTAATCGAACCCGCCTAAGGTCTCTCCGGGCCATAGTGGACCCATCCAGACGTCGACTTCAAACTTGTCCCCGCGACTCTTCGACAGGCAAATCTCGACGTTGCCCACCTGGTTCGCGTTGTTCCCTGAAATGTCGAGGTCTATCCCTATATTGTAGACTGGGTTGGCGCTGGCCAGGTTGTCGCCGCGCAGCAGCCATACCCCCGCCAGCGCCAGGATCGAGACCGTTGCAAGCGCCGTCGCAGCAAGTACGAACGTGCTTGGAATGACCTTCATCGCTATCACCTTCCCTGGATGAGGCTGGGCGATCCTTCTCCGCGCCTCTGCATCAACAGGCCGGGCATGGGGACGAGTCGCTGTTCTACTGGGTCAACGGCTAGTCTCAACTGCTCCAGCGTTGCCGCCCCTAGTAGCGGCGCCGTCCCTTTCCCTGAGGGTCGCCTGTTTCGACCCGAACGCGAAAAGCCCCCGTCGCTCCCCCAGTGTAACATGGGGACCGTCGTGGCCCTAAGTCTCGCCTAGGCTCTTTCTACGCAGGTACTCGTCGATGGCGGCGGCCGCCACCTTAGCATCGGCCACGGCGTCCACGACGTAGTCTGGGCCGCGCACGGTGTCACCGCCGGAGAACACTCCCGGGCGGCTGGTGGCGCCCGTCGCTGGGTCGATGACCAGCGTTCCGTTCCTGTTGGCTTCCAGGCCTGTGGTCGCCTCAGGGATCAGGCGCTCAACGCGGTAGCCCAAGGCTAGAACCACCGTGTCGACTGGTATGTCGAACTCGGAGCCGGGAATGGGCACGGGCCTGGGACGGCCGCTGGCATCGGGCTCGCCCAGTTCCATACGCTGGCAACGGGCCACCCGCAGGCGATTGTGCTCATCGCCGAGGAACTCAATGGGCGCCGCCAGGTACATGAATTGCACGCCTTCCTCCACGGCGTTCTGTCTCTCGCGGGCGCTGCCGGGCATCTCCGCCTCGGTGCGCCGGTAGACACAGGTCACTTCCCGGGCGCCCAGCCGCAAGGCCGAACGCACGCAGTCCATGGCGGTGTCGCCGCCGCCAATAACAGCCACCTTGTCGCCGGGATCGATGGGTCGGCGCCAGTCGGGAGGTAGATGCTCCGCTGGCACGTCAGACCGCACCAGGAAGTCGGTGGCCATGATGATGCCGTCGAGGTCCTCCCCAGGGACACCCATCTTTACGCCTTGACTGGCGCCGTAGCCCAGGAACACCGCATCGAAGTCAGCCTGGAGCAGCTTGTCCACGCTGATGTCCCTGCCGATAAGGGTATTGGTGACGAAGGTCACTCCCAGCCTCTCCAGCATCTGAATCTTTTCGTCGACTATAGTCTTGTCGATCTTGAAGCTGGGGATGCCGTAGCGAAGGAGACCGCCGGGTAGAGGCCAGGCTTCATAAACCACCGCCGTGTGGCCCCTCTTGGCGAGCTCCTCGGCCACCGTCAGGCCGGCCGGGCCAGATCCGACCACGGCCACTTTCCTGCCGGTGGGCGGAGCCACCTCGGGGATGGGCCATCCTTCGTGCTTTCGCTGATAGTCGGCGAGGAAGGCCTCCAGCCGGCCGATGGCGCTGGGCTTCGTCTTCTTCCCCACCACACAGGCGCCCTCGCACAGCTGCTCGTGGGGACAGAGGCGGCCGCATATCTCGGGCATGGGGCTGGTCTCGCGAAACTTGTTAGCTGCACCGATGATGTCGCCCTGCTCCAGCAGTGCAAAGGCTCCTGCGATGTCGTTCTGGAGAGGGCAGGCCTTGGTGCAGGGGGCGGCAGGACACAGGAGGCAGCGAGAAGCCTCGCGCCGCGCGGTCTCTATGTCTAATTCGAGGTAGATTTCGTCCCAGTTCTTAATTCGCTCCTTGGGGTCCTGTTTGGGGATGACTTGAGGCGGTATCTTCAGCCGCTCTTTGCGGTCAACGGTAGGAGCCGGCGTCTTCTCGGTCAGAGAACTCTCGTCACTCACAGTAACTACCCCTTTTCTATCTTAAGACTGGCGCTTGCTTATGTGAACCGGTTGCGGCCACGCGTGGCGCGAACCTATGCGGCAATGGCCCTGCTCGCTTCGCCTGAACCGCGGCCCGCTATCTCACCTAATCACGCTATCCTGGGCTTACAGGTCTCCTTGGCTTTATTACAAGCTAGGCCACCACTGAGTCAACAGCCTACGCCAGTTAGGGGACGGTAATAAGGGGATCTACTCCTCACCTCTGCGGGGAGCCATATCACTGAAAGCGTGCCCTTGACCTGCCGTGCTTCTCTCTACCTGGGACTGCCGTAGCCTTCTCCGGCCTCCATCAGAATGGACGGCCGCCGCAAGCCGAGGATCCCCCGCCGCGGCGAGAAGAGAAAGGTCACCAGGAAGAGCACGGTTGCCGTCAGCACGACGGCGGCGCTGGCGGCCACATCGGCATGATAGGAAAGGTAGAGGCCAACCAGGGACGACACAACCCCTATGCCAGCGCCCACCGCCATTATCAAGTGGAGGCGTCGTACCAGGAGCTGGGCGGTGGCAGCCGGGGTCACCAGCATGGCGACCACCAGTACGATGCCCACTGCCTTGAGAGCGATGACAATGGTCAGGGCGATAAGGCCGAGCAGCCCGTACTGCATAGCGGCCACCGGCAGACCGGCGGCGGCGGCCATAGCCGGGTCGTAGGCGGTGAACAGGAGCTCCTTGTAGAAGGCGGCCACCAACAGCAGCACCGCCGCCCCGACGGCGGCAATGAGGAGGAGATCGTCCTGGCCTACGCCCAGCACATTGCCGAAGACGAAGCTGAAGAGGTCGACGATGTAACCCTCCTGGCGGCTGACGATCAGGATGCCCAGGGCGAAGGCGCCCACAAAGAGAACGCCAATGGCCGTATCGAATCGCAGGCCGGCACGGCGGCTGACAAAGACGATGCCCAGGGATGTGAGGATGGCGGCGACGGCCGCCCCCAGGTAGATGCTGCCACCCAGGACGAAGGCAGCGGCCACGCCGCCAAAGGAGGCATGGGCCAGGGCATCGCCGATGAAGGCCATGCCCTTGACCACGACGAAGGAGCCCATGACAGCACATACGACGCTAACCATGACCAGCGCCAACAGGCTGCGCACCATGAACTCGG
>DAOUDQ010000415.1:0-2618 GCA_034431045.1 Dehalococcoidia bacterium
TGAGGGCTGTCTTCACCACCCCTGCTAGAGAGACGGAATGAGCGCTAAGCGCATCGCCTTTCTGGGGCCGCAGGGCACCTTCAGCGAAGAGGCGGCCCTGCGCTACGACCCCACGGCCCAGCTTTTGCCCTTTGCCAGCGTGGCCGCCGTGGCCGCCGCTGTCGATTCGGGCATGGCTGAGGAGGGGGTGGTGGCCATCGAGAACAGCATTGAGGGCTCAGTCACCGACACCCTGGACATCCTCATCCACGAGTCGCGCCTCTCCATCAGGCGCGAGCTGATCCTGCCCGTCGAGCACTACCTCCTGGTGCAGCCGGGCATGCAGGCCGCCGACGTGAAGGTCCTCTTGTCCCACCCCCAGGCCCTGGGCCAGTGTCGGCGCTTCGTGGAGCGCTGCTTCCCCAGGGCGGAGATAGTGGCTGCCCTGTCCACGGCGGCGGCGGTGGAGGAGATGATGGCCCGCGAGAATGCCGCCGCTATCGCCACCCGCCGTGCCGCCGAGCTCTACGCCGCCGAGGTCCTGGCCCGCGACATCCAGGACCGCTCGGACAACCTTACTCGCTTCGTAGTGCTGGCCGAAAGCGACCATCCCCCCACAGGGAACGACAAGACTTCCCTCGCCTTTTCCTTCGCCGACGACCGGCCGGGGCTGCTGGTGAGCGCACTGGAGGAGTTCTCCAGCCGCAGCATCAATCTCACCAAGGTCGAATCGCGGCCCACCAAGGAGCGCCTGGGCGAGTACATCTTCCTGCTGGACCTGGCCGGGCATCGCAGCGAAGGGGCGGTGGTTGAGGCCCTGGAGGCGGTCGAGGCCCAGGCCTCCTTATTCCGCATCTTTGGCTCTTACCCGCGCTACACCGGGAGCGCTTAGTCCCCCATGCCCGAGCTGCCAGACCTCGAGGCCTATCGCTCGTTCTTCAATCGCCGCATCTCCGGCGTCGGCATCGACGCGGTGACGGTGAGCATTCCCCTGGTGGTGCGCGTCCCCAAGGACGACTTCATCGCCACCCTCACCGGCAACGTTTTCGGCGAGGTGGAACGACGGGGCAAGTTCCTCCTCTTCTCTCTGAAGAGCGGGGACTACCTCGCCATCCACCCCATGCTCAGCGGTCGCTTTCAGTACTGCCGGCCTCAGGAGAAGCGGCGGGCCAAGACCTGCTTCGTGCTGGCTCTGGCCGACGGCCACGAGCTGCGCTACTTCGATGATAGGCTGATGGGCAAGGTCTACCTGGTGAAGGGAGGGGCCTTCGATGCCGTGCCTCGCTTCGGGGAGCTTGGCCCCGAGCCCCTGTCGGAGGAACTTACGGAGGAGGCCTTTCGAGAGCGGCTCAGGCGCTTCCGTGGCCAGATCAAGAACGTCATCCTGAACGAGACCTTGGTGGCCGGCATCGGCAACGCCTACGCCGACGAGATCCTGTTCGCCGCCGGCCTCCACCCCTACCGCAAGCGGACGGACCTATCGGCGCAAGACGAACGCCGCCTCCATCAGGCCATCCGCTCTGTGCTGGGCCAGGCTGCGGCCATCGTTACCGACCGCATGGAGAAAGAGGGCCTGCCGGTGGACGAGTACCGAGAGCACCTGAGGGTGCACCGCCGCGGCGGCCAGCCCTGCCCCAACTGCGGCGCGTCGATCACCGAGATCACCGCCGGCCAGCGCATCACCAACTTCTGCCGCCACTGCCAGGCGTAGGGGCGCCCTCCAACTCTCTTCATCGGGCCAGCCAGGCCCTCCGGCTCCCCACCAAGAGCATCGATCGCCCAGACGCTATCCTCAGCCGAGGCCCGATTGCAACACACAATCCTTTCTGCTATCATGCGGCTATGACCGGCACGGCCGTATTGGTTCTTAATCAGAATTACGAGCCGCTTAACGTCTGCAACGCTCGCCGCGCCTTCGTCCTAATGGACCGAGGCAAGGCCGAGGTGTTGGAGAACGGGCGGGGCTACCTGCGTAGCCCCTCCTTCGTTTTTGAAATCCCCTCTGTCATTCGCCTCGTCTATATAATCCGACGACCTCGGCCCCAGGGACGGCTCTGCCGCCGCGATGTCTTCCTGCGTGACCGCCACACCTGCCAGTACTGCGGACGCCACACGCGAGACCTCACCCTGGATCACGTCCTCCCCCGCAATCGGGGCGGCCAGCACGACTGGGAGAACGTGGTGGCCGCCTGCAAGGCCTGCAACCACCGCAAGGCCGGTCGCACCCCTCAGGAAGCACACATGCACCTCATCCGCCGGCCCACCCGTCTCCCCTTCAACCCCTACCGCCCCTTCTACCACTACCTGGAGGAGCAGGTGGAGTGGCGTAAGTTCATCCCCGGCTGGCAGCCCGACTCAGGTTTCTGTTAGTCTCCCGAAAGTCCCCAAAAATTCTCGTTCAAGCCGCCTGTCATACTTGATTTCCCGAAAAATATTGGTATTCTAATTGTTGACGTTTGTCGCGTAGGTAACTTTCGGGGCCTACACGGCGTTCTCAAATAGGACAGCGGCGTACCCCCTGATAACGTCACGCGGCCGGATGGTTTGGTCTCCCCCGGTCGCGTGGCTTTCTTGGTTCCTGCCCTACCGCTCCATCGTCAGCAGGCGCACGCCCTTTATCTGGCGGAAGGTAGCCCCCT